>DSAJ01000058.1 GCA_011372835.1 Methanomicrobia archaeon
GTCTGAAAGCCTTGCATCACGCACTCCTAACCAAGCAAGACATTCCTCTACCTGTTGCACGGTTATGCGTGTTCTTCCTGATCCCGCTTCGCTCACGCATGACTCCTCTTATCATGATTTTTGGAGATATGATGCAAGAAATGACGTGACCTCATCCGGTGATGCCTCGATGAGCACGGTCTTCTCACGGGAACGATGACCGCGAATTATACGTGAAGGCCCCACGCTCGAAAAAACTTCGACAACTTCCTCGTTTGCCTTCCCTTTCGCCGGCCTTGCACGCACCTTCACGCGAACGCGTGAACGCCACGGATCCCATTCCATCGCCGTTTCCTTCGAGTTCGGTACCACCATCACGTCGATGAGCACACCGTCGCCGGTCTCTGAGATGGCCTTGGAATACATGGCATCACCTGAAAAAGGCAAAGATAAGTAATGTCGCCCGACACACTAACATCCAAGATTCATCGTTCGGGGAATCCTCTCTCCATCGGATAACTCTCATGGCGGGCTGTCCTGTACCGGGGTTGGCTGCCGTCTCATCGTTTGCGCAAAGCATGCTCAACGGAGGACCCATACGGTACAGGGCTGTCATCCAGCATGCCAACGTCTTGCACAAGATATATAAATATATTGCGCTCAACCCATGGAACATGCATAAAGTGGGAATGGGCGTCGATTTCGATCCGGTGCACAAGGGACACATACACCTCATTAAGGAGGGAAAGAAGGTAGGCGATGTCTTTGCCTACATCAACGAGGACTATACGGCGCACCATACGCCCCCATTTTTAACGTTCGAGGCCAGGCGAGAGATCTGCGAGGTACTCGGGGTGGAGGCGATTCCCGTTCGCGGGCTCCATTACCGCCTTCCGCTCTCATACACCGTCCCCATACGAATAGACATGATGGCGCGTGATGGCATGACCGACATCGTCGACGCCGCCGCCTCGAAGATGTCGCATGATCGGATCATGGAGGTCTCACGATGGTTTGCCGAACGGGGTATGCTTATGGGCATACCGCGATCATGGGAGGACAGGAACCTCATACGATGGGTGGCCGCCAACGAGCTTCATGCCATCACCCACAAGAAGCGTATGGGATACCACATCACACCCACATACAAGATAGACAACGAGACCGTCTCCGGACGTTACATCCGGCGCGCCATCCTGGAGACAGGGCGGCTTACCGCCCCGGTCAGGCACCTGCTTCCCAAGGAATCCCAAGAGGTCATAGAACATGAGCTCAAGGAGGGTAACATCCCCCTGAAGCGCAACATGGACACGCTGCTCCATGTGGTCAACACATTCTCGGTCTCAAAGCTTCTCAAGATCGCCAACATCAACGTGGCTGCCGCGGAGGAGATCGCAATGGGACGACCCTACGAGGACGAGGAGACGCTCCACTACCCCTTGAGACGTGCCGGTTACCAGCACGTGCTCACCAATCTTGCAATCTCCTGCCTCGAGAACAAGGTATCACGGAAAGAAGTAGCCCAGCTCATCGACAACTACACGAAAAAGAACGTCACTCCCAAGGACCAGCGTATTGATTCCATGACCGACAGAGCTTTTTTCGTGGCGCGCGCCTCGCAGACGGTCGACGCCGTTACGGCGGATGCCATCTATCGTTCGGGAATAGACCAGTTCTGGGACGGCAAGTTCGACGAGGTGGCATATCTCTCCGGTGCCGACGAGGCAACGATCGGGAAGTTATACGCCATGCTTCCGTTCGAGGCGCCCCCATCCGAGCTTGTCGCCGGTGTCTCGCTCAAGCGCTACGAGACAAAGCACATCAGCCAACGCACGGTATGTGACATCACATCGTATGGGGGAGAGCTCTACGCAGAGTTTCGTATCCCAAACAACGTCATAAAGGGGAAGATGCGCCTTCCGGCGAAGGAAGTGACGTTTGTGCGTTATTTGCTTGACTCGCAGCTCGTACCTGTCAATGCAACGCCCTTATGGAAGGACTGTGTCCTGCACGTGCGAATAACCTACGGACTGACGACGTGACACCTGCCGTCCTTGATGAGAAAGAGCACCTGGTCGCCCTGGGTAAGCCCCGTGGGCACGCTGGCTGCTTCGAGCTCGTACGTTTCATACGTGTCGAGAGCGAGCACTTCGGCACCGTCATTTAACGATGCTATGAGGCCCTTGCGCATGAACTCCGACTCAACTATCTCCAGCTGCCCTTCATTGGCCTCCTTCTCGACCTTCTTGAAGTCGATGGTGACCGCATCATCGAAGGATTCCAGTGAAAGCTTGTCCACAGCATTTGCCACCATCCATAGCGAACCCTTGTAGAACACGTACTGTCCAGGTTCGAACTTGGAGAGCCGATAGACGACCGTGGTGCGATGTCGCTCCTTGCCCTCCTGCCTGTCGAACCCCACGAGCCGGTGCGATTCCCCTATCGAGCCGCCGTAGCGCGACAGCAGAGTTCGGGCAAGTTTCTTCGTGAACTTGAGCGATCCCATCTGGAAGTCGACACCCTCCTTTCGCGTCTGGACCTTGGCAATGAACGCCATCTCGTTCTTCTCGAGCTCGGCATCGGACAGCGACGAGACCTCGTCGATGAAATACTGCGCCTCATCGGCCGTTAGGGGCCTGCCCTCCCTGCGCACCTGGAATATCGCCTCGTAGTAGCCACCATACTTCTTCGAGCACCGGGGACATACGGTGTACTTCGGCTCCACGACAAAGACATGGTCCTCGGTGATCGCAACATCGCTAAAGGGATCGTCACGGCCAAAGACCTCGCATTCGACGACAAAGGTTTCTTTTTCGGGGATCACCTTGTAGCGAATCTGGAGCGGGTCGTAGGAGGGGGGGCCGAAATCCTCGACCGCGCGTATGCGCCGCTTCCCCGCCGCCTTGTCCAGGATCGTATCAATGATATCCTCCATATATGAGAACTGGCGCCACACATCGTAGAGGTACGTGTCGCAATACTTGCATATGACGACGGGGTAGTGCGTCTCAAGCGTTATGAGCGAGTGCTCCTTCGCGTAGCACTCCCTACACAATCCATCGACAAGCGGCACTTCCTTTCCGCACTTGTAGCAAAACATCGCTAGACGACCACCATCTGTGCATGCACGGTCCCGCCAATGGTGAGCACATGCTCCCGATCGATATATCCTGCTGATATGGCGCGTTCCACGACGTTCGTTCCGACAAGATTGAGTATGGATACTGCGGCAAAAAAGCGTTCGCACTCCTCTATCGGTATGAGCTTTCCCTTGTAGAAAGAGGGAGAGGGGGTGATATGGAGTTCCCCTTCTCGAAATTCCTTGCCGAGCACGTCCGTATCGCACATGGCAACGAGCACGTCGTTGCATGCCTTATGGACCTTCACATAAACCTTCATCACACCACTAGTAGTTCCTGAGAGGATGCTTTGCGCCACATGCCTCGCAGCGCAGGAAGTAGATCCTCCCTTCCTTCACGATCGTCGTGTCAGGTTTCTTGCATTCCATGCAGAAGACGAAGTTATCAGCGTACTTTTGAAGTTTGTCCTGTATGAACGACTGGGTGAACTTACCCTGGAAGACGGCTTGTGAGCCCTCGATGTTGCCCGATGTCGCCATCTCGCCCAAGAGGAACTTCATGATGTGATTCTCATCCCTGCGCAAGGTATTGACGATCTCTCTGAAGTTCTTGATTATCGTCTTATTCCCCACGACAAACGCCTTAATCTTTGGCATCTCAAATCTGCTTCCCTCGAAGAGGTTCTGGGGGAGCGAGTCCCGTGCGTCATCGAGGAGTTTCTCGTAATCATATCCCGACATGTTCTCACCTTGTAGTCACTTGATGGCCGACTATTTAAAAATCTTTATATCAAATATCCATGACCGCAACCCCGTAAAAGGAATTGATTCACGCTTCCTCAAGAATATTTATATTGTTTGGTCTTGAGGTAGAAATGCCGATTCTCAGGGAATGGTGCCCCATGGAAACGATCAATCTGCGACCACACCACCTATTGTGCATCTGTACGTTCTACGGACTGGGATACAGCCATCACTTCGTAGAGGCTTTCAAGGAGATCAAGAAAAAGATCGACGATGACAACGTGCGCATACGCCTCATCTGCGGAGAGGACGACATTTGCACGCACTGCCCGCACCGTGAAACGTGCCCCAAGCTCATCTTCACGAAATTGCTCGATGCGAAGGTGTTACGAGCAACAGGACTCATGTGCGAACGGACCTATTCAACGACAGAGATCTACTCGATCATAGACGAGGTCGTAACGTCCTCCGTACTCGAGCTGATATGCAAGGACTGCGCGTTCTACAACTACTGCAAATCAGTGTATGAGCAGCGCAGGGAGGAGTTGGGAGCAAAAGAGGAATGAAGCGGGGTTCATACGCAAATGTTTTTATGGTGGGACCAGGATGCATATACCCTCATACCTGCCTCCGGACCATCCCATCATTTATATAATCCATGGATGTAATGAGGTAGCAAGCGGGACGTTATGCCCGTGGGAGCACAGTACCCATAGAATGTGGTCGAACATGTCAGGAAATACGGATGAGACCAACGATATCACGAAAAAACTGAGAGAGAGGGTAAAGGAGCTCAATACACTCTATAAGATATCAAAGGTCATGACCAAAAAGAACATCCCCTTCGAGCAACAACTCAGCAAGATAGCAGAGATCATTCCCCCCGGATGGCAGTATTCCGAGATATGCTGCTCCAGGATCACCATAGGGCCCACATCAGTGACATCTCCCCGATTCAGGGAGGGAAAATGGAGCCAGAAGGAGGAGATCACCTACCAGGGCGAACCGGTAGGGTGTGTCGAGGTTCACTATCTTGCCAAACGTCCAGAGGCTGACGACGGGCCTTTCCTCCTCGAGGAGCGAAACCTCCTTATAGAGATAGCAAACAGGCTATCGGAGTTCTATAATCTAAAACAGAGCGAGTGGCTCATGCAGGAGCAAAAGCGCTACACAGACCTTTTCAACAACGCGGTCGAACCGATCATGATCTGTCATGTTTCCGTCGATGCGCTTCCGGACCGTTTCTTGTTCCTCAATGATGCGTTTTGCAATCTCCTCCAGTACGTGAGAGAGGGGCTCGAGGGGATCACCCCCGCATCGCTCATGCCTCAAGAGGACAGGGACATGCTCTCTAAGAGCATCAAGGATGCGACCGTGAAAGGGTATGCAGCTCATCCGATTAAGCTCACGACCAAGGACGGAACGGTCCTCACGCTTGATGCGCAAACGCATATACTAGAAATCAGCGGTGAGACGTACTGCATCACCATGTTCAGATGAGAAACGAAGCTGGTGGGACCGTCGCGATTTGAACGCGAGACTTGAGGCCCCGAACCCCAAAGGATGGGCCAAGCTACCCCACGGTCCCAGTGAGGATGTATCATGCATGCGCCAGA
>DSAJ01000002.1 GCA_011372835.1 Methanomicrobia archaeon
ATATAAATTTATCCTATTTTTCCTGCCTCTACTATAGATTTAGGACATCTATAGCGAAAGTTCAGAAAGACATGTTTCTATTCGCTCGCTGAGCGAAGATATAGGAGGTATAAAGGAAATGAACAAAAATTGGAAAAAATTGGGAGCTTTGTTTTTGATCGTGACATTGGCCGCGGTTTCCCTGTCCGCCTGCATTGGCGGCGGTGAGGAGGAAACGACCACCCCACCACCAACCACCACTGCAGCGCCGACTACGCCCGCGCCAACAATCTACAATGAGTTGCCAGAAGACATGGACGCTGAATGGAAGGCGTACTTCGAGAACACTGACTTCGATGGCGACGGTGTCATGTATCCCTATGACCAGTACCTGGGAAGGGACGACAACGACGTTGATTTCGCTGCACGGACAGGCGGAGCCTTCCGTACGATGACAGCTGAAATTTCAGACTTCGATCCTATTGATGTTACTGATACAGCTTCCGACACTGTAGTTTCCAAGATCTTTGATGGACTTGTGCAGTACGTGCCCGGCACCACCGACCCAATGCCCGCCATAGCCAAGGCATGGGAGGCGGACGAGGAAGGCAAGGTCTACACGTTCTACCTCAGGGAAGGTCTCAAATTCACCAACGGTGAGGCTCTCACCGCTGATGACATCGTCTTCTCATGGAACAGATTGGGTAACCCTGTCTATGCAAGCGCACGTATCAACTTCCTCACGGATTACGTGGAATCGTACGAAGCTGTGGATGACTACACCTTCCAGGTCACGCTCAAGACGCCTTTTGCGCCCTTCTTGACGCTCATGACATACACCTGCTTCAGGGTACTGCCAGAGGACTACGTATCCTCGTTAGAGGTCGTGGGAGAGTCGGCAGAAGAGGGCGTTGACAAGAAATGGCTCGACTCCCCCGTAGGCTCAGGCGCTTGGATGCTCAAGGAGTACGTCCCAGGTGACCACCTTACGCTCGAAGCGAACGAGGACTACTGGGCTGGACGACCGTACCTTGACGAGTACAGGTACCGCTTCACCGAGAACGACGATACCATCGTGCAGGCATGGAAGGCCGGTCAGATCGACATCACTGGCGTACCTGCTGCCTACTGGGAGGAGTTCAACGAGAACTACGCAGACCAGCTCATGACATACTCGGAACTTGCTACCTACTGGATGTACTTCAACTGCGAATCGTGGCCATTTGACAGCTTGGCCCTTAGGCAAGCGGTCACATGCGGCATGGAGCGCGAAAGCGTCATCAACACGATCTTCAAGGGCAGGTACAGGGCCGCACACGGTGCGTTGCCACCAGGCATGTTCGGCTTCTCCGAAGAGCTCTACGATGAATACGAGTTCAATTACGACGCTGCCAAGGCGAAACAGATCCTTGACGACGCAGGCATAGTCGACACCAACGATGACGGCATCCGCGAGTACGAGGGTCGTGAACTCAAGATCGAGCTTTCTTCATACGTTTCGACCACCTGGGCCGAAGCGGCAAAGGTCTGGCTCGACAATCTCAAGGAACTCGGCATCGAGGCGACATACCAGCAGTATGACTTCGGTACAATCCTCCAGATGGCGGACCAGGGCGAGTACACGCTGCTGACGCTTGGCTGGATCGCTGACTACCCAGACCCTGAGAACTTCTTCATCCTGTTCGAGAGCAAGGGCATACCAGACCCCAACAGTTCCAGGTACAACAACGAGCAGGTCGATGAATGGATACAGGAACTCAGGACCAATCCAAACACCGCAGAGCGACGCGATATCGCATACAACATCGAAAAACAACTCCAGGAAGACTGTCCTCACTGGTGGTTCTTCCACTCACGTGCGACCGCTGCGCTCCAGACCTGTATCCACGGATACAAGGCAGGCGCAATGGGTAGCCACATCGAGAAGCAGCTTGGATTGTGGATCGACGAAGACATGAGGTAATCCCTCATCTCTTTCTTTTTGTTTCTATTTCTTATTTTTTTCACCCAGTTATTCACAACAACATCTTTTTAAGTGATAATATATCCTCCTGGTAGTGTTGAACATAACGGTACGATTATTTTTTAAACTCTCATTCTTAATAAAGAAGTTATAGCGTGGTGATAGGGTTGAGGGAATACATTGCAAAGAAACTAGCCATTGCAGTTCTGGTCTTGATTGGTGTCTATACTATCACTTTTTTCCTTACGTTCATGTTACCTGGTGATCCGGCACGCGTCTCGCTTGGTCAACACGGCAGCGAGGAGGCTGTCGAACTCATCAGGCAGCAATGGAGCCTTGACGAGCCCAGATATGTGCAATATGTATCATATCTTCAATTATTCATACAAGGAGAGATGGGAAAGTCATTTCGTTATTATCCAAGGGACGTGATCGAATTAATACGGTATCGCTTCCCCGTAACGGCGTATTACGGGTTATGGTCGATCATCTTCGCAGTGGCCGTATCGATACCACTTGGTGTCGCGGCGGCATATAAACAGAATTCGATAATCGATAACATCGCCGTGCTGATATCACAGATCGGCGTATCGCTTCCGAACTTCTGGCTGGGAATGATGCTTATCGCCATAGTGGCCGTGCGACTTGGATGGGTGAATCCTGTACCCGAGGTGCAATATGGGTATTATTGGACCCCGATAGGATTCTTCGCGAGCCTGAAAGATTATATACTGCCGATATTGACGGTCGGGACAGGCATGCTGGCGTCCAACACACGCTTGACGCGGTCTTCGATGCTTGAGATCATCAGGGAGGACTATATTACGCTCGCTCGGGCAAAAGGGCTTTCCGAGCGCACAGTCGTTCTCAAGCATGCTCTTCGAAATGCGTTGATTCCCGTTGTCACGAACGTGGGATTGCAGTTCCTGCTCCTTGTGGGGGGCGCTGTACTCACCGAGACCGTGTTTGGTATCAATGGCATAGGGAAACTATATATCGACGCCATCAACTATCGCGACTATCCCGTCGTTATAGCATTGACCCTCATATATACTGGTGGTGTAGTGCTCATCAACCTTATCGTTGACCTGCTCTATGCCAAGATCGACCCACGTGTGAGCTTGAGGTGAACCATATGCAGCGAGAAGACTTTAGAGAAATGGAGATGAGTAAGAAGCATAAGACGCGAAGGATCTACATGCAAATGGCCCTCATTGCTGCGGCATTGATACTTGTACGACTGTTTCTCATATCCCGAGAGATGATACCCGACTGGGGATACCGTCTCGTCGTGGTGGGTGTGTATGTGCTTGTATGGTATATCTTCCTTGAAACGTTCTACAAGCGATGGAAGGCCATCAATTACCCTGATGAGCGCGATCCCATCGATCGGTTCCTGCATCGATTGTACCGCAACAAATTGGCGACGTTTGGCATGTTCATCGTGCTCTCTCTCATCGTACTGGCGATATTTGCACCAGAAATAGCAATCTATCCCAAGACATATTCCTCTGCGTGGAAGGATTTCGCACTCCTGCCACCGTCTCTTGAGCACCCCTTTGGCACCGTATCGAGTGGAGAGGACTTGTTCTCGCTCATATGCTACGGATCACAGATATCGCTCTCGCTAGGCATCGGTGTGGAACTTGTCGTTGCGATCATAGGCATAACGCTTGGCGTCATCTCGGGCTATTACGGCGGGTTCATCGACAAGATCATAAATTACTTCACCGATGTGATCATGAGCTTCCCGTTCCTCGTGCTCGTGATCGTGCTCGTGGGGGCGCTCAGGGCAAATCCCAGCCTCAATGAACAGATCGTGGATTTCGGCAAGTCCGTTGGACTGGATGCGCATCTGCTCATGGTGTTTTTGGCACTCTCTATCTTTGGCTGGCCAGGCGTCTTCAGGCAGGTGCGTGGACAGGTGCTCTCCATAAAGGAGCGTGACTATGTCGCTGCCGCGAAGGTGGTCGGTGCCTCTCGGACGTCGATACTGTTCAGGCATATCGCCATCAACACGCTTGGGCCCGTGATCGTCGTCCTGACGATAGGCATAGCCGGCGTCATCCTAACGGAGGCGGGCCTTTCGTTCCTCGGGTTCGGAGCCGACATCACTACGCCTTCATGGGGAAGACTTCTCTCTGAGGGCAATTCGTTCGTGACCCAGGGGAAATACATCTACCTCGCCGTCTTCCCCGGCATGGCGTTGTTCTTGACGATCCTGGGATTCACTACGCTCGGTGACGGAATACGTGACGCTATCGACCCGCGACTCAAACTATAGGTGTTCACAATGGCAGACAAAGAGATATTGATGGAAGTCAAAGACCTGGTGACGCGCTTCTATACGGAGGATGGTGTCGTCATGGCACTCGAGGGTGTTAACTTTGCGGTCTACAAGGGAGAGACGTTTGCCTTAGTGGGCGAGACCGGATGCGGAAAGAGCGTCACATCCCTTTCCATATTGCGTCTCTTGCCCGTATCAGGGAAGACGCTGCGTGGAGAGGTCTTATTCCACGATGAGGAATCAAAGAGGCGCCTAGGAATAAAGAAGGAAGGACCTTTCGATATACTCAAACTATCTTCCAAACAAGCGTTGCGTATGCGCGGATTCAGCATGTCGCTCATCACGCAGGACCCCATGACATCGCTCAATCCCGTGTACACGGTGGGCGACCAGATACTGGAAGTGCTTCAACTCCATAAGAAATTATCTGACAAGCAGGCGAAAAAGGAGGCTCTCCGGCTTCTCGAGGATGTTGAGCTCACTCCTGCCGAAGACATCTTCCGCAAATATCCCCATCAGCTATCAGGCGGCCAGAGACAGCGTATCGTCATCGTCATATCACTCGCTGCAGAACCTGCGCTCATCTTCGCTGACGAGCCGACTACTGCCCTTGATGTCACCATCCAGGCCCGCGTATTGGAGCTGCTAAGGGAGCTGAAGGAGGAGTTCAATACTTCGCTCGTACTTATTACACACAATCTTGGTATCGTTGCGGAAGTAAGCGACCGCATAGGTGTCATGTACGCTGGCCGCGTTGTCGAGATAGCTGACAAGTACACGATATTCAAAAGGCCCCTTCATCCGTACACCCAGGGGCTCATAGCCGCCGTTCCGAAGATCACCGAGAAGAAGGACACGCTCAGTTTCATCGCCGGCACGGTCCCGAATCTCATACGGCCGCCAAGCGGTTGCAGGTTCCATCCACGCTGCCCCTATGCAACAGACATCTGCAAAGAGGAGATCCCGTCCATGGAGGAGGCAGAGCCTCAACACTTCGTTGAGTGCTGGAATGTCGACGAGGTCATAAAGGACCTGGAAAAGGAGGAATGCGAATGAACGACCCATTGCTTGAAGTCGAGAATCTCAAGAAATACTTCACATTCACCAGGGGGATCGTACGGAGGAAAAC
>DSAJ01000095.1 GCA_011372835.1 Methanomicrobia archaeon
GGGTGAGAAGTTCGGATTCGAGGGATTCTTTGCTTCAAAGGGTAAGGCAGCACTTGCCCGCTGGATGACCTCAGACCCCGTTTTGAAGAACGATTTCGAATGGTCGCCCGAGTATCTCAAGACCTTGTACACCTGTATTGGATGTGCAGGATGTCAGAACCAGTGCCAGATCGACTACAAGCCCCACATCATCGATATCATCGAGGCAATGAGGGCAAAGGCCGTTCAGGACGGAGCTGGACCTCTCAAAGACCACAACGTGCTCGTGCAGTCGATGAGGAACAACGACAACCCCTACACCGGACCTCGCGGCATGCGTGCCAAGTGGATGAAGGGACTTGATGTCAAGGACATCAACAAGGAGGACTCATCAGTTCTCTACTTCGCAGGATGTACCCCTGCCTACAACGCCCCAATCCGCCAGCTCGCCGTCAAGACGGTCAGCGTCTTCAACAAGATCGGCGTGGACTTCGGTACGCTTGGCAAGAAAGAGGTCTGCTGCGGTTCGACCGTACTCAGGCTCGGTGCCCGCGAGGAGTTCAAGCGCGTTGCTGAGAAGAACCTCGAGATCTTCAAGAACCTTCATGATGAACGAGGCGTCGACACGATCGTCACATCGTGTGCAGGCTGCTACCGCTGCATCCTGGAAGACTATGAGATCGCAGACGACTTCAAGGACTACATGGACGGCATAACGATCAAGCACACTGCAGACTTCATCTACGACCTCTACAAGGATGGCAAGTTCGAGCCCAAGAATGAGATCGACATGAAGGTCACCTACCACGACCCGTGCCACCTTGGCCGCCACGTCAAGGACTGGAAGGTCGACTGGGATGGTTCACAGCAGTGGAAGGGTTCATACCTCGATGTCGAGGACAAGGGTACGTTCGAACAACCCCGTGAGCTTATCAAGGCGATCCCGGGCATCAAGTACGAGGAGATGCGACGAAACCGCAACAACTCATACTGCTGTGGTAGCGGCGGCGGTGTCAAGACCGCATTCCCCGACTGGGCAGCCGAGAACGCAGCACTCAGGGTTGAAGAGGCCGAGCAGACCGGTGCAGAGAAGATCATTACCTGCTGTCCGTTCTGTCACGCAAACCTCAACGACGGTGCCAAGGTACGAAATTCGCAGCTTAGGACTATCGACTTAGTAGAGCTTCTTGACGAGGCTCTCTAATTTTATTTTTTCTTTATTTTAGGAGGTTTAAGACATGGCTATAAAAGTAGACCCAGAAAAGTGCATCAACTGCGGTGCATGCGAGTTGGGATGTAGTTTTTACCGCGATGAGGTATTCACTACTATGTCTGCATCCGTTATGATGTATCGTGAAGAGAAGAAGAACTACTTCGGTATTATGCTCAAGAGAGAGGACGACATGATTCTTGGTCGTCCCGAAGGTGTTGAGATTCAAAAGGAAGGAGAGGAATCTGACAGCGATGCTGGTGCTTCAGCAAAGCCTATCCTACTCAGGGAACCCTGTGACAACTGCAAGAACGCGATGTGTGTCAGATTCTGTCCAACCGGTAGTTTGATAGAGGTGGATTAAATGGATTATTTGTACACCGAGTATTATCTCGTGGTAGATCTTGCCACCGGCGAAGCTGAGGAAGTCGAACTCGAAGAGGAGTTCGTCCAGGAGAACGTTGGCGGGGCAAAGCTCAACATGGCATTGTATGAGGAACACAAGGACGGTGAGCCCATCGTGTTGGGTACTGGTCCTTTCACGAGCACACTTGTCCCCGGCGGCTGTCTAGGCGTCATCACCGCCAAGAGCCCCGTGACCGGAGACGTCGCTCACGCACCCATCACCTGGAACGCCGGTGCCGAACTGAAACTTTCAGGTTATTCATTCGTCGTTATCAAGAACAAGGCCGACAATCCTACCTACCTCTGGCTCCACGATGAGATCGCCGACTTCGTAGACGCATCCGCCCTCTGGGGCAAGGACGTCTGGGAGACGGTCGACGTCATCAGGGACGAACAGGGTGAGGACAGGATCCAGTTGCTCTCGATCGGCAAGGCGGGAGAGAACAAGCTTTCGACCGCCCAGGTCATGAACAACTACTGGGGAGACGGTGACCGATTCGGATTCGGTGCGCTCTTCGGTGAGAAGAACCTAAAGGCCGTTGCCGTACGAGGCATGGGCGAGCTTGACATCGACGACGCCGAAGCGTTCATCGAAAAGACTGAGGAACTCCTTGGCAAGGTCAAGTCAGCGCTCCCAGGACAGAGCGGTCTTGACGCAATCGACTTTGCTGACATCCCTGACGACGCCAAGGCGGCGCTCAAGAGCCAGCTTCACAGGGTCGAAGCGGACTTCAACAATCCGTTTGCATACAAGTTCTTCCTCAAGTACCGTGAAGATCCCAGTGTCATGAAGTCGACTGATGTCGAAGAGCCTGGCGTGCTCATCTCAGACCCCATGGGACTTGCGGCGCTTCTCAAGGCAGGCGTGCCAGCAGATGCTGTTGGTGAGGTGTTCGAGAAGGCATTCAAGCTAGGTCTCAACCCTGCCGCGGTTGCAAGCAAGCTCTCAGGTAAAGACAAGGACGCCGCGCTCGCTGAGCTCGATTCACTGGCCGAATCATCAGAGGCGGAGAAATTCGAGGCAACGTTTAGCCCATTCGCACCCTCAAGCGACAGGATGGAAGCAGCATACATCGCTGGCATCTGCCCTGTACTCGCTTCAAAGGTCGAGGCGCTCAACGCCGAGATGTTCGCCGAACTGATGTCCATCGGCACGGGTATGGACTTTGACGCAGATGCTTTCAAGATGTAGATAAACTAAGAACCTTTTTAAGTTCTTTTTTTATTCTTTTTATAAAGGTGGAGAGGACGGTTGGATAGCATCGCTCGGTCCCAGAAGATAGGTATCTATATAGGAATGGGTGCATCGTATTCATGGATATGGTTCGTGAAGACGTTTGATGCGCTTGGATTCCATAACGTGTACTTTATCGATGAGAACGATGTATGTGAAGGCGTTCTCCTACATTTCGATTGTTTCATTCTTCCAGGCGGCGATCCGTTTCAGGTAGCAGAGGGACTTGAGACCGATGGCCTTGCAGCTATTCGTCGATTTGTCGAGGAAGGCGGCACCTATATCGGTGTATGCGCAGGTACGTATCTGTCCATCATATTCCATGACGATCCCCTACCGTGGTTGAACTTTGAGAAGGTCCCGGTGAACAATTTCTCTTTGGACCCACCGGAGGCCATACGGATGAAATACAAATATCTCGTTTCGTACCAGGACGGATATGTATATCATCCCGTGCGGGGCCCGCTACGGGTCACGGATGGCACCATTTCCTTTTCTGCACCACTCTATGGCGGACCGCCTATGATCGCCCCGCGCGAGTACATCATGCTGGAATATGAGGGATTTGAGGACAAGACGCTCTATCTAATAGAGGAGGATAAGGCTTTCGAGACAATGATAGGCTACGCTGCAGGCATTCATATACCCGTCGGTGCGGGACAACTCTATTTATTTGGTCCCCATTGTGAACACCCACAGTATCCGCAGGCAAACAACTATCTCAATGACGTGCTCGCACGCATCACTCCTCAATCAGATGGTCCAGGACGCACTGCTACAGACATCCTTCACGGTGAAAAGAAGAAACGATTTCTCACGTCCGTGAAGCGGGAATTATCTTCTGCCCGTATCATTGCAAGCGGCATGACCGATCTCCGTTGGAAGATCGGTGAGAAGATATGGGAAGACGAGAAGATAACGTATTTTCTTACAGAAACATGGAAGACGATTAAGCAGTTGCAAAAGCACGAATGTCTTCCTGTTAAGGACCCTTCTACGCTTATTTCTATGGCTCGAAGGATTCATGTCCTGCTCTCAGATATTCGGACGCTATCCAAGGAGGGGCGTGACACGAACACTGAGGCGGCAGAGCTCATAGATCTTACGAAGCTTCTATCAAAGGGTCTCTTCGATTGTTATTTCAACTATAAACGAAGGAGTTGGATGCCTGATGGAAAAGACTGTGGACGAGATTATTCGGGAGGGAAATGCCTATGCATGCATACAGTGCGGTAGGTGCACCGGTTCATGCCCTTCTGGAAGGGAATGCGGATTTCGTACCCGCATGATCATACACATGGCCAAACTTGGTCGTGACGTCTTTAAGATGGACAAGCTGTGGGACTGCACCACGTGCTTCACGTGCCAGGAACGCTGCCCCAAGGAAGTTAAGATTACCGACATCATCATCGAGCTTCGCAACCTTGCGGTGAAGAACAGCTATTATCCGAGCATGGCAGACGTGCCAAAGATCATCATTCAGAATTTGTATCGTTCTGGCAACGGCCAGCCGCTCTCACCCGAGGTGCAAAAGATGCGCTCGATCATCGGCCTCGACAAGACGCCCTGCGACGTGGGGAGGGACGAGGACGACCTCAAGGCGTTCCAGAAGCTCCTTGACGGCCTCCCGCTCATGCGATGGGGTGATATCTGATGCCAGACTATGCGTTCTTCCCGGGCTGCATCGCAAAGAACGTCTACCCCGGCATCGAGAAGGCGACCCGCATCGTCAGCGGCACCCTCGGCATCGGCCTCACCGACTACGGCTACTCGTGCTGCCCGCCCCCGGGCGTCGTCGCCTGCTACGACAAGGACACGTGGCTCGCCCTCGGCGCGCGCAACCTCGCCCTCTCCGAGGCGGACAACCGCGACATCATGACGATCTGCGCGGGCTGCTACGGCACGCTCCACAACGTCTGGCACACCCTCAACGAGAACAAGGCCAAGCGCGACTTCGTCAACGACCACCTCGGCAGGATAGGCATGAGCTACCGGGGCACGTCGCGCCCCGTCCACTTCGTCGACGTCCTTGACGGCATGCGCGACACCATAAAGGAGAAAAAGCAGCTCGACCTCGGCCTGCGCGTCGCGGTCCACTACGGCTGCCACTACCTGAAACCAACAGACGTCACGGGCGAGAACTCCGAGGCGCCCACGCTCCTTGACGATATCGTCGGCCTCGTGGGCTGCGAGAGCGTCCCGTTCAAGGACCGCCTCACGTGCTGCGGCGCAGGCGGCGGCGTCATGAGCGGCGAGCCCGACCTGTCGCTTCGCATCATGGAGCGCAAGCTCAAAAACATCAAGAAGGCAAACGTCGACTGCATCGTCAACATCTGCTCGTTTTGCCACATGAACTTCGACCAGAGCCAGAAGAAGCTGGAGTCATACGACATCCCCGTGCTCCACCTGAATCAGCTCCTCGGCCTGGCGTTCGGATCAAAGCACAAGCACCTCGGCCTCCACATGAACCTCGTCTCCACGAGGGACATCGTCAAGAAGGTCAAGGATGTGAAAA
>DSAJ01000017.1 GCA_011372835.1 Methanomicrobia archaeon
GAGGAAGCCCCTGCGGCGGAGGAGGAAACGGCCGAAGAGGAAGAGGAAGAAGAGGAAGCATCGGAAGAGGAGACTCTTGGAGGACTGGACTCACTCTTTGGATAAGGTTATGTTAACTTGGAGGTGTAGAAATGGAATACGTATATGCTGCAATGATCTTGCATGCTGCTAACAAGGAAGTCAACGAGGAGAACGTCAAGCAGATCCTCGATGCAGCTGGTGTAGAAGTGGACGAGGCGAGAGTTAAGGCGCTTATCGCTGCTCTTGAGAACGTCGACATCGATGAGGCTATCAAGTCAGCCGCCATACCATCAGCGGCTCCGGCTGCCGCAGCCGCCCCGGCTGCAGAGTCAGCAGGCGAGACGAAGGAAGAAGAGGAAGAAGAGGAAGCCTCGGAAGAGGAAGCACTCGAAGGACTCGGTTCACTCTTCGGTTAGATCAAAAAGAGGGGACATGCTCCCCTTCTATTTTTCATTATTTTTTGACCTTTTTTTACATTTATTTTACCGTCACGCTCTTTGCCAGATTGCGCGGCTTATCGATAGGAAGTCCCTTCTCCTTGGCGATATAGTAGGAAAAGAGCTGTCCGACGATCGTGGCCGTGATTGCAAACGAACCGGGAACACTTGCCGGAAGGAGGAAGTCGGGAGAGAACTCCGGATTGTCCGAGATGGATATCACGCGTGCGCCGCGCGCCTCGACCTCCTCGATGTTAGACATCGTATCGTGATCGGCGTTTTGGATAAACGACATGACGATGGTGCCATCCTCGATGAGCGCGATGGTCCCGTGCTTGAGCTCGCCACCCATCATGCCCTCTGCATGGATGTAGCTGATCTCCTTGAGCTTGAGCGCCACTTCTCGCGAGAGTGGGTATGCGATACCCCGCCCAATGACATATATATCGCGTACGTCGCGAAGCTCCGGCGCCATCGCGATGACGGCAGGCTCGGCATACGAGAGCGTCTGTTCGATCTGATCAGGGATGGCATCGAGATTTGTTTCAAGGCCCATGAGCTGCGCCAAGCGCGCGAGCACGAGGATCTGATTCGTATAGGTCTTTGTTGATGCCACGCATATCTCTTGGCCTGCGAGGATCTCTATAGAGATGTCCGAGAGGCGCTGTATGGTCGAATACGGCACATTGACGATCGAGGCGACATTCGAGCCGCGGGAACGGGCATACTTTACCGCCTTGACAACGTCCATCGTCTCACCGCTTTGGGAAATGGCGACAACGAGCGTGCCCTCGTCGGCAAGCATGTAGTTGTGGAACTCCGAGGCGATCAGCGTATGCGCCTCGACGCCAATGGCGTTGAGCAGGTAGACGCCGATGAGCGAGGCGTGATACGATGTGCCCGCTGCTACGAAAAGCACCCTGTTTGCCGTGCGCGCCAGGGTGACGAGCTGGTCCATGAACGGTGCCTGCTCGTTTTCCAGCGACAATATCAGGCGGCGAGCGACCACGGGTTGCTCGTGGATCTCCTTGATCATGAAGTGGTCATATGCCTCATCGCGCGTGGCCGCCTCTGTCCACCGCACGGTAGCGATCTCTTTTTCAATGGGTGCGCCGCGTGCGTCGAAGAACGCATACGAATCGGCCGATATCACCGCATATTCGTCATCCTCGAAGAACACGGCCTTGGTCGTGGTATCAGAAAATGCATAGATGTCCGATGCAATGGCGTAGCCGTCGTCCAGGATACCAAGGACCAGGGGCGAGTCGCGCTTGAAGGCGTAAATGTGGGAATCGTCGCGACGGATGAGGAGTGCGGCAAACGTGCCCCGGGCCTTGTTCATGAAGGCGCTGATCGCCTCATCGATCGATGTTCCGTCCGAAATGCGTTCTTCGATATAGTGTACGATCACCTCTGAGTCGGTCTGCGAAAGAAATGTATGGCCAGCGGCCTGCAGCGCTTTCCGGAGAGGGGCATGGTTTTCGATGATGCCGTTGTGCACGATGAAGAACGTGCCGTCCTGCGAGACATGGGGATGGGCGTTCTTCCGGGTCACTTTACCGTGTGTCGCCCACCGCGTGTGGGATATGGCCACCGATGTCATGCGAGAGGGTATCTCGTTTGTATGGACATCAATATACCCCGTCGCCTTGAAGATGTCTCCCTCTGCCGTCGCGATGCCAAAGGAATCGTATCCCCGGTATTCCAACCGTTTCAGGGATTCGAGAATATCGTGAATATCAAAGGGGACATGTGTAATTCGTCCGACAATGCCGCACATATTTTCACCATGCTTAGATGCACATCATATGTTAAAAAAGGTTGTTACGTACTGCGGAATGCGGGGTCAGTAGAGAAAATACGCCACGACAATGCTTGCGCAACCTGCTGCCATCTCGATGCCCCAGAGCACAGCAACGAGGTGCGGCTCATTGAGGCGCATTCGGCGCGTCAGTGTGTTTGCAAGGGACCTGTAGGGCGGAGGATGGAGGATGCCGTCGTCATCCACACTCGTTGGCCCGTACTTCACTCCGCCGAATCGCACAGTGGCCTTGAGGAAGAACTCAACGATATGGGGAGCAAGTACTATGACGCCAAGAAGCGGGACACCTTCGAGGATGGTCGCCGCACCGATGGCGCCCCCTATGAGCAGCGTCCCCGTATCGCCCGGAAAGACGCGCGCAGGATATCGATTGTAGTAGAGCAGGGCGAGATACGCAAGACAGACCGGAGCGAGCATACGCGCGAGACCCGGCGCGCCGATGACGTGTGCGTCGATCATGAGAAACGCGGTCGCGATGACGCCCATGCCGCACGCCTCGCCATTGAAACCCTCCAGGATATTGGTGAGATTCGCAGCTGCACTCATGCCCACGACGACGAGGAGCGCATATGCCGCGCCGTAGTCAAGTGTTGCAAAAACGAGGTCGAGCGACCCTTTGCCCAGGGCGATGATGGGCACCCCGGACGTGAGGAGGAGTGCAAGCTTTGTCCTCTGGCGCAGTGCGCGCCGGTCGTCGAGCACCCCTACGGCAAAGACGATCGCAAGCGAACCCGCAAAGGCGGCGATGGCCGTATCACCCTCAATGAACACGATGAGCACCGTGGCGCACATGATCCCCATGAACGGTGCGATGCCTCCCATCTCGGCAACGCGGGGACGATCAGGCTTGTGCCTGTCCCTGCCGATGATGTTACGTGAGAGGAACGAGTGTATCAGGAAGGGTGCCACTACGAACGTAACGGCCAACGCTATGAAGGGATAGACCGCTTCGACCATGCATGCGCTTGGTGAGCAGACATTTTAAAGGTTGCGAATCTTTGGAACGAAAAAATGCTTTGTGTGCCAATGGGTCTAAAAAACAAAAAGAAAAGTTTTTATGAGACATGAAAAACGTAAACACCGATGAGGGGCAGGATCAAAGAGAAAATAGTGTCATTTTTTCCTGAAAACAGGAACATCTTGCTCATTTGCCTGACCATTTTCATGAGCGTCATCGGGTTTGGCATGATCTTTCCCATACTTCCCACCATCGCTGCGGACTTTGGAGCATCGAAGACGGAGATCGGGCTCGTTGCGACGATGTTCGCTTTGACGAGAACGCTTACGGTGCGGCCATTCGGTGCCCTCTCCGACCGGGTTGGACGAAAACCCATGCTCATCTACGGCTTTATCGGCTACAGCATATTCATGGGAGGCTTTGCCTTCGCAACGAACATCTACTGGCTCTACCTGCTGCGCGCTGTCCAGGGTTTCGCCTCCGCATCGGTATGGCCTGCCGCATCGGCGCTCATCGCGGACAGCGTGCCAAAGGAACGCCGGGGGCGTGCCATGGGGTATCTGGGCATGTCGGCCAGCGTCGGCATCATCTTCGGCCCCGCATTTGGCGGATTTCTCAAGGATCTCTACGGCGTGCAGGTCCCTTTCATCATCACGAGCGTCATCACGGCATTGATAGCACTTCTCATACACATGACCATACGTGAGACGGTCGTTCGCGAGGCAAACGGGCTGAACATTGAATCACTGTCACTCAAGCAGCGCACGTTCGGATGGGTCAAGGACGACTACGAGGAGATATGCATGAATCCGTATGCACGCACCATATTCAGCGTCTTGTTAGGCGGATTCATCTTCAACTTCGCCTTCGCGCTCATAGAACCGCTCCTCCCCGTCTTCGCTGAGGAGTCGATAGGGGCGACGGCGACCCAGGTGGGTCTCGCCTTCACCTGTGCGGGCATCGTAGGCGCGTTCGGACGCCCGCTTGCCGGCAACCTTGTCGACAGGATAGGGAGAAAGAAACCGATGGTGTTCGGGGCGTTCTATGCGGGCGTGACGACGATACCCTTGGCATTTATAAGGACGCCCTTCCATATGATAGGTGTGCTCGGCATACGCGCGCTGGGGTGGGCGATGAGCGACCCCGCCATACTGACGCTTCTGACCGACGTCAGTGACGAGCGCAGCAGGGGCAAGACGTTTGGACTCTATCAGCTGGCAACAGGGACGGGTTGGATGCTCGGCCCCCTTGTCGGAGGCATCATCTATGACGTACGTGGTCCCGAGCTTGCGTTCCTCTTCACCGCTGCGGGGACGCTGCTTGCGGGTGTGCTTTTGTTGAAAAACGTCAAAGAGACCTACAACGGGGAATCACACAATGTATGACACGTTCATATTCGACCTGGACGGAACGCTCGTCACGCTGGAGATGGACTTCAAGACGCTGCGAAAGGAACTGGAGGAGATCCTCTGCTCACACGGTCTTCCCGAGGACAAGATAACATGGGAGATAAGCATCGTTGACTCCCTTGATCAGTTCAGGGAGGAAATGGCGATCCTCGAGCTAGACGGCGACAGCGCGGTAAACGATGTCATAGCGCGCGTCTACGAATACGAGGTCGAGCGGGCAGAGCATACCGTTGCCATACCGGGTGCCCACGAGACGCTCTCCCACCTCCGTGAGAAGGGGTACAAGATAGCCGTTGCGACAAGGAACAACAGGGATGCCGCACTCGTGTCGCTCGAGAACGCTGGGTTGCTGCCATACATCGATACGCTGCTTAGCAGGGAGGACGCAGAGCGCCTGAAACCGCATCCCGACCAGTTCGAACGTGCCTTAAAGTTGCTTGGCACCTCTCCCGAGAGAGCCATCGTCGTGGGCGATTATACGTATGAGATCACGGCGGGCAACATACTGGGGTGCCTTACCATCGGCGTCCTGTCAGGAGGCGGAAACGAGGATGACCTCAAAGAGGCTGACATCATCGTCGAATCTGTTGCTGAATTACGGTACTTTTTTTAATAATCATGAATAATAGTTATTGCAGAAACCTAATTGAAA
>DSAJ01000060.1 GCA_011372835.1 Methanomicrobia archaeon
CATTAGCGTGGCCACCTGGCCAGAAAGCGAGCTCGTCACCTTGTTGTGGCAGTGTCCCGTGCTGCAGACGGCGATGCCTGCCAGGAAGTCAAGGTATTTTTTGCCGTCGCTGTCCCAGACGTGGACTCCCTCGCCACGTTCGAGCCATACTGAAGGCGTCGGGAAGACGCCAAGCATATATTCCTGAAAGTCGTGTGCCATCTTCTCCTTATCCATAATGGTCGTCTCCTGTGATCATCGTGCCCACTCCCTCATCGGAGAGCAGTTCTATGAGCAGTGCATGAATGGTGCGCCCGTCGATGATGTGTGCGCGGGGCACGCGCCCCTCGATAGCGGTGATGCACGACTCCACCTTGGGTATCATGCCCCCGCTGATCTGGTCCCCGGCGATGAGCTCGCGCGCCTCGGTAACGTTGAGCTCGGATATGAGCGAGGAAGGATCCTCGGGATCGGTGAGGATGCCCTTGACATCGGTAAGGCAGATATACTTCTCCGCGTTGAGCGCCGCCGCGATGCTTCCGGCGACGATGTCGGCATTGATGTTGTAGCCGAGCCCGTCGAGCCCAAGCCCAATGGGCGAGACAACGGGGATGTACCCCTCATCGACCATGAGGTGGAGTATGCGCGGATCGATCGACTCGACCTCGCCGACGAATCCGAGGTCGACCTCCTCCTTCTCGACCTCGCGCACCGCATCGCAGTGCTTGCGCGCCATGATGCTGTGCGCATCCTTGCCCGAAAGGCCTATCGCCTTGCCGCCGAGGTGGTTGATCGTGCTCACGATCTCCTTGTTGACCTTGCCCGAAAGCACCATCTCGACAAGCTCTATCGACTCGGCATCGGTGACGCGCAGTCCCTCGAGGAACTTGGGTTCCTTGCCGACAAGCTTCATGAGCCTGTTGATCTCCGGACCGCCGCCGTGGATGACCACTGGTTTGATCCCTGCCTGGCGCAGGAAGAGGAGGTCCTTGGCAAACGCCTCCTTGAGCCGGTCGTCGACCATGGCGTGGCCGCCGTACTTGATGACGATAAGCTTGTTGTTGTAGCGCATAAGATAGGGTATGGCCTCTATCAAGACCTCTGCCCGTTCCTGTATTGAAATCATGATGATCACCTCACGTGCGGTAATGTGCGTTGATATCGACGTACTCATGCGTGAGGTCGCAGCCCCACGCCTTCGCGTCGCCCTCGCCCGTCTTCGCATCGAGGATGAACGTGATGAGTTCCTCCTGCATCATGCTCGCGGCCCTGTCCTCGTCATAGTCGGTGGGCTGGCCGTCCTCGAAGAGGACGATCGACTCGTCGCCTGACACGATGGAAAGCTGCGATGCGTCTGCATCGAACGTTGCCCCCGAATAGCCTGCTGCGCACATGATGCGCCCCCAGTTGGGGTCGCCGCCGTGCACGGCCGACTTCACGAGACATGACGAGACGATCGACTTGGCCATCAGACGCGCATCATCGCGCGTCGGTGCGCGCTTGACCTGGACCTCAAACACCTTGGTCGCGCCCTCGCCGTCCTGGACGATGAGCTTTGACATGTGCTCGTTGAGATAGGTGAGCGCGTCGCAGAACGGCTCGAAGTCGGGCGAGCCCTCGGTTATCGTCTCGTTGCCCGCCTTGCCGTTGGCCAAGACCGCCACCATGTCGTTCGTGCTCGTGTCGCCGTCGACGCTTATCATGTTGTACGTGTCGTTTACCGATGCCGAGAGCGCCTTGGAGAGCGCCCCGGGCGTGATCGACGCGTCGGTGACAACAAACGCGAGCATCGTCGCCATGTTGGGGCATATCATGCCCGAACCCTTGGCGATGGCGCCAAGCGTTACGTCCTTTCCATCGATCTTCGTCCGCACGACGAGCTCCTTTGGCATCGTGTCGGTGGTCATGATGCCCTCTGCCGCCTCGCTCCCCTTCTCGGTCCCGAGGGTGGACGCGACGCTGCGTATGGCGTCCGTGACCTTGTCCATGGGGAGCTGCTGGCCGATCACGCCTGTCGAGGCGACGATGACGTCCTCGGGTGCGCAGCCAAGAGCGCGTGCAGCCTCAGCGGCCATGGTGCGCGCGTTCTCGAGGCCTTGCGTGCCCGTGCATGCGTTGGCGACCCCGCTGTTGCAGATGATCGCCTGGGCACGGCCGTTTGCCAGGTGCTCCCTGGTGACCAGAAGCGGCGCGGCGAAGACCTTGTTTGTCGTATATACCGCCGCGGCGGAGCAGGGGAGCCTGCTGAAGATGATCGAGAAGTCCTTGCGCTTGCGCTTCAGGCCGCAGTGGGCGCCGTTGGCAAAAAAGCCCGGCACGTTCCATATGTGGCCGTCGACCTCGCGTATGCGTGTCATATGTATACACCTGAAGCATCGAGTCCCGCGCGCTCGTCGAAGCCCTTGATGATGTTGAGATTCTGTATCGCCTGGCCCGCACCGCCCTTGACGAGGTTGTCGATGGCAGACACGATGATGACACGTCCCGTTCTCGGGTCGAGCGTGCACTGCAGGTCGCAGAAGTTGGTGGCGCGCACCGAGCGCGTCTCCGGCCATGCGCCCTCCTCGAGGAAGCGCACGAAGTATTCGTCCCCGTAGTCCTCGTCATACGCCTGGCGCAGGGCGGCGGTGCTCGTGCCGTCGGCCGCAGACGCGTAAATGGTCGAGAGGATGCCGCGATTCATCGGCGTGAGGTGCGGCGTGAAGTTGAGCGCCACGTCGCCATGGGCGCGAAGGCCTACTTCCTGTTCAATTTCAGGCGTGTGCCTGTGCGCACCAACGGCATACGCCATGATGCTCTCGTTGCAGTGGGCGTAGTGGGACTGGTGCGACAGCTTCCTGCCAGCGCCCGAGAGCGCCGACTTCGAATCGACGACGATGCCGTCGGTGGAGATGAGCCCCCGCTTCACGAGGGGGATGAGCGCAAGGAGCGCACTCGTCGGGTAGCAGCCGGGATTGGCGATGAGGCGGGCCTGGGCGATGTCCTCCCGGTAGTGCTCGCACAGTCCGTAGATGGCCTCCTTGATAAGCGATGACGCTGTGTGCTCGGTGTTGTACCAGGACTGGTACGTGTCGACGTCGCGCAGACGGAAGTCGGCCGAGAGGTCGATAATCGTCAGGTCGGGGCGAATGTCAAAGAGCTCCTTGACGACCGTGAACGCAGCGCCGTGCGGGACCGCGCAGAAGACGACGTCCGAGACCTCCGCGATCCTCTCCGCGGTGTAGTCCTCGAACTCCTTGTTCACCACGCCGCGCAGCGTGGGATGAAACGAATGAATGGGGCGTCCCGCCTGCGACTGGGACGTAAGCGACGCTATTTCGACATGTGGATGATTGGCAAGCAGTCGGATCACCTCGCCGCCGAGATAGCCGGTGGCGCCTATGACCGACGCGCTGATGGGTGTGGTAGTGTCATCTGTCATGGAAAATCACGTTTTGTCCTTTTTAAAATACTTAATGCTACAAATATCCATACATAGGTGCGTTCGTGTCGCATTTCGGATAAAATGTCAAAGGGGTCGACCATGCCGATCCTCCTTGTGGCAGGTCGGTTACCTATGACGCGAATGATGTATTAATAATAAATGGGATAATAAAAGTGTTACGTTTGCGCTTATTTAAAAAACACAAACGGACACGTTCCAACGCTCATAAGAATATATGCCTATTTCTTTACGTATTCGTATATCTCAACATCGCCGGGCATGATGGATGGGCGCCTGTCGGTCATAAGGTTGAGATACGCCAGCACATGGACCTGATACTCGAGGTAGCCCTGTATAAAGTCGCCAAGCGCCTTGCTCCTCCTGCCGAGAAGCAGGATGACAAACCACTGCAGGAATATGCAGATGCCGGCTATCATGCCGTAGATGGAAAGCACGATCGATATGAGGAATCCGTAAACGATACGCACGAACAGCTCGAGCCTGCTTGCAGGTTCCTCGTATGCAAATAATCTGTCCAAGTCATGTCCTTCATTCATGATAATCACCACATTTAAGGAGGGTGCGCCCATTTAACTATTTATCTTTTTTAGGGCGATGAATGATACGTTCAAGGCGATGATTATGGTGATTACCATCCTCTTGCAGGCAGATATCTTTATAAGCGACATGGTCAAAAATGACAGGGAAAGGGCGCACCCGGCCTGCCTTCAAGACATCGTATGCACCGTGGCCTTTTAACCAGGGGCTCGCCATGAGGTGCCTTGCTCAAGGACATTATGTGGGAGCCTGAGGCATTCGCTTGCCGCTTTTTCTTTTGAACAAAGACACACGGAGCAATGATGGCGTGGCAGAGGAAATAAACCTGACCAGGGGCGTGCGCACGCTTACGGGCGATCCAAAAAAGGCGATCATCAGCCTATCCATCCCCATGATGCTTGCCATGTCGATCCAGGTCATCTACAATCTTGTCGATGCCATCTGGGTGTCTGGCCTTGGCGCGGATGCGCTGTCTGCCGTTGGGTTCTTCTTTCCGTTCATGTTCCTGATCATGGGGCTGTCAAACGGCATCGGCATTGGTGCGAGTTCTGCGATATCACGGCGCATTGGCGCCAAGGACAAGGATGGCGCCGATGCGGTAAGCATACATGCCCTGTTGCTTACGCTGCTCGTTGCGATGGTAATAACGATACCTGCATTCCTTCTCGCCCCGACCATCTTCGATGCGCTCGGTGCAGATGACGTCCTTGACTTGACCGTCGCCTATGCAAGGGTCCTCTTTGCGGGCACGATCATCATCTTTTTCATGAATGTCACAAACAACATCCTTCGCGGGGAAGGCGACACCAAGCGTGCGATGTATGCCATAGTCGTCGGTTCGGTCCTCAACATCATCCTCGACCCCATATTCATCTATGTGCTCGACCAGGGCGTCGCCGGTGCGGCACAGGCAACCTTGCTTTCAATCGCAATATCCGCCCTGTTGATAGCCTACTGGCTCTTCTTCAAGCGCGATACATATGTGAGCATTCATTTCAGGGCGTTTTCATATAGCCAGCATACCTTGTGGGAGATTCTGCGTGTGGGTATCCCCGCCTCCTTCCAGCAGATGTCAATGTCGCTTTCGATGCTGGTGCTCAACGGCATCGTCGTCGTCATCGCGGGCAGTGACGGCGTTGCCGTGTATTCCACCGGGTGGCGCGTGGTCAGCCTTGCGATCGTTCCCCTGCTGGGGATAGCAACGTCCGTCACCGCAGTCACGGGCGCGGCGTATGGGATGAAGGCATATGACAAGCTCGATGCTGCACATCTC
>DSAJ01000131.1 GCA_011372835.1 Methanomicrobia archaeon
AGCCGCAATGGTCGCGAGCGTGAAGACGAGAAGCCATACCCAAAACGGACTGAGGCGGTGTTTGATCGTTGCCCACGTGTAGCTGAGGGCAAAGAAGAGCACGGCCAAGTCAAAGACCAGGTAGATTGCGGTCATCCTCATGGTCTGTCCATCGATCGATTCACCGCGGTATCCGAGGAAGTAGTACCCCAGCGCAACCGCTACAAGCATCGTGATGCAGAGGGCGACGACTTGGGCCCGGGCCTTAACGTACTGTCGGAGCGACGGATATGCCGTAACAAGCGCAACGACCATGATCGCAAATCCGAGCAAGTAGAACGCATCGAACGAGAGAGAGTAGGCCAGGACCTCCCCCCCGTTGTTCGTGAGTGCCCAGAGCACCTCTGCCAGTGCCCAGGGTATGGGCGCGAACACGAGTATGCCCATCGAACGTTTCAGCGCCCTGACGGAGTAGTTGACGATGACGACGTACCCCGCTATGAATATGAAGAATGGCAGACCGAAGGTAAGCGCATCAGTGTATAGTGCCTCATAGCTAAAATTGAATTCATATGGCAATATTATTAGAGCGAGCAAGATTAGAAAAATGGGCAAGGTTTTTTTTGCGCTATGGGGCATATTATCGTTTAACTTTCCTTAAAGGCTGTATAAATACATTTCTCTAAAAATGCTTACAAACTGTGATTCTAAGCAAAAAAGGGGTGTGAAGAGAAGAGGGAGGTGGCCCGAGCCGGATTTGAACCGGCGAAATACTAGATCTTCAGTCTAGCGCCTTCCCAGACTTGGCGATCGGGCCATTTCACTGCTTTTTATCGCGTACACGTTAAAAAGTTTTCTCTTTTCCGCATGACATGGAGCCCCGAGCGGGATTTGAACCCGCGGCCTCCCGCTTACCAAGCGGACGCTCTACCATGCTGAGCCATCGGGGCAACACGTAGAAGACCAATTCATTTTTGTTTATAAATTTTACTGATAACCCCTTTTTGGCCCATATCATTATTCAAAGAATCATTTCCCTCCCCAAGAATGTGATTTCGAGGGAATCTTAAAAAATGATGAGGTCGTCGTTTCTCTCATGAGCGATTCAAACGATCTCGTGGCATCCGGCGAGCGCAAGATACGGTGGGCAGCATCCCACATGCCTGTCGTCTCCGCCCTGGAAAAGCAGTTTGCTTCTCAACGTCCCTTCGAGGGGGCCTCCGTCTCGTGCTGTCTCCATCTCGAGGCCAAGACGGCCTACATGGCGTATGTGCTTCACAAGGGTGGCGCACAGGTAGCATTGTGCGGAAGCAACCCGCTTACGACCCAGGATGATGTGGCCTACGCCTTGCATGAGCGGGGCATCACGGTCAATGCACGGTACGGCATCGATGACGAAGAGTACTACAGGAATCTCAACAAGACACTCGACATAGGCCCTTCGGTCATCATTGATGATGGTGGGGATCTGGCGCATCTCGTACACACCGAACGCGACGAACTCTTGCCGTCCGTGCGAGGCTTGTGCGAGGAGACGACGACAGGCGTCATCCGGCTCAAGGCCATGGAGCGCGAGGGAAGCTTGAAGTTCCCTGCGTTTGCCGTCAACGACGCCAAGTGCAAGTACCTATTTGACAACAGGTACGGCACGGGGCAGTCGACACTCGATGGCATCATGCGCACGACCAATCTCATTATCGCAGGCAAGGTATTCGTGGTGGCTGGATATGGATGGTGCGGGCGTGGCATTGCCATGCGCGCAAAAGGACTGGGCGCCAACGTCGTCGTCACCGAGGTCGACCCCATCAAGGCCATTGAGGCCCATATGGATGGATTTCGGGTCATGACCATGGATGAGGCAGCTCGCATCGGAGACATCTTCGTCACGGCCACGGGATGCAACAAGGTGATCCGTCAGCGCCATTTCATAACGATGAAGGAAGGGGCGATACTTGCCAACGCAGGACATTTCAACGTTGAAGTCGATGTCGTCGGCCTGGAACAGCTTGCAGAGGAGCAACGTTTCTCTCGCAAGGACATCATGAGCTACCGCATCGGCGATAAGTGGCTCCACCTCCTTGGAGAAGGGAGGCTTGTAAATCTCGCATGCGCCGACGGGCATCCCGCGGAGATCATGGACATGAGTTTTGCTCTGCAACTGCTCTGTGCAACCCATATCCTCGGTCACGACCTCGAGCCGCGCGTCTACGGCGTACCGCATGACATCGATGAACGTGTTGCACGCATGCGCCTTTCGGCGTCGTCAATATCCATCGACGAGCTGGACGAGGAGCAATGCGCCTATCTTTCATCATGGCGTCACGGAACGTGAGCGTGTGGCATAGAAGTATGCCGTAAAAATGACGAGAACGACGAGGAACGCAGCAGCGATGTGGAAGAGGTAGCGTATCGAGTAAAGGTCGGTGACGGCACCGACGATGAAGGGGGCAACATATGCAAGCCCGAACCGGGCAAAGAACATGATGCCATAGACCGTGCCCTTCTGCCCCGTTGGCGCCACCTCCCCTATTATCGTATTAGTGTAGAGGTTGATCGCAAAGTAGCTGAATCCGAAGAAGATGAGGCCGACAAGCAGGGCCGAATACGCCTCTGTCATCATGATCGCGACGCTTGCGAGCGCAAGCAGCGTGGTGACAAGAAATGGCCTGGAGGCGCCGAGCCTATCGCGCAGTTCTCCGGCGATGATCTGGGAGACGCCGCCCATGAGGAGCAGGAGTGTGACGAGAGTTCCGCCCTCGAACGTGTTTTGCTGGAA
Source organism: Methanomicrobia archaeon (assembly GCA_011372835.1). Classification (GTDB taxonomy): domain Archaea; phylum Methanobacteriota_B; class Thermococci; order Methanofastidiosales; family NM3; genus NM3. The sequence goes on from DSAJ01000131.1 coordinate 2,756, forward strand.
TATTATCGAGGTGTAGGAGGGCAGCATCGTGACGATGCCCCGGTAGGCAAGGCCACCAAGCATCGTGATGACAAGCAGTAGCAGGAAGGGACGGGCCAGCATGAACGAGCGTCCCCCCTCTTCAGACGGTGGGCTTTCGAAAGAAAACGTGCGCACAGAGACAAGGAGTGAGAGCACGACGATCCCTATGGCGACGAGCAGAAGAAAGACGGGCCGCCACCCCCACGTGTATGCGATAAACCCCGTGGTGATGGGCGCACCTATCTGTCCGACGTTTCCTATCATGCCGTTGATGCCAAAGGCGCGCCCCATCTCGGATGTGTACATGCACGATATCATGTTGAATGCCGAGGGGTGGTACGTGCTCGACGCGATGCCGAGCAGGAGCAGGAATGCGATGAACACGTAGGACGACGTAGCGAAGTAGAGGCCCAGGCCTGCTACGATGGCAAGGACGACGCCGATGATGTTGACACGTATCGCACCTATGCGGTCAGAGAGGGGACCGAAGGGGAGCGCCCCGAGGCCAAAAAGGATGCCCGACGCGGTCACTGCCAGCGATATGAGCGTGAAGCTCAGGCTGAATTCGTCCTTGAGCAGGAGGAGCAATGGAGGTATCGATAACATGCATGCGTGGCTGTATGCATGCCCCAGTGACGAGATGAGGAGCACGCGGCGTCGGGAGTGGGCCATCATCGCTCACCTGCCACAACCTTCCATGCCCGTCTGAGCGCCTCAGGTATGGCGTCACAGGCCGGGCCGTGCCCCGTCGCGAAGTGCATGCCGCCACCACCTTTTCCCGCAATGGGAACGAGGGCTTCGTTCATTGCATCACGCACATCGATGCCGTTGTCCCCGGATGAGGCGAAAAAGAGAGTGGCACCCCGGGACGAGCATGCCGCTGTCAGCGCAACGCACCGTTTAGTCGTTACAGCACGACGTGCGAGCTCTCTGGCGCGTTCCACTTCGTCATAACTGGCGCTGATGACCTTCACGCCGTCCACGTCCCATGCATCGTGCAGCGCCTTCTCGAGATCCAGGTGCGCCCGTTGTTCCATGAGATATTGCGTGCGTCGATAGAGGGCCTCCTTTTCCTCTTTCAGCGCGCAGAGCCGCTCATCAAGCGCTGAAGGGGGGGCGTCCAGACGCCTTGACATCGCATTGATGACCGCACCATGCCCCCGTAGCAATGCAAGGCATCGTATGCCGCAAACGAACTCAATGCGCCAGCTGTGTCCCTTCTTGTGCCAGTGGGGTATGTGGACGAGTCCCACCTCTGCGCTACTGGAACAGTGCGTTCCGCCGCATGGTGCCTTCTCGATGTCCTCGATCTCGACGATGCGTACGTCGCCTTCCACCTTTGGGGCCTTTCGAAGCTTTCCGATATCGACTGTACGTGCGACATAGCAATGGATGGGATGATACTCCCTGATGATCGTATTTGCCTCATCCTCGATCGTACGGACGTCGTCTCCCGTGAGCTCAGTAATAGGTATGTCTATCGTGGAATGTCGCGCGCCTATGTGGAGCGACTCCGTTTCGGCGCCGAAACGTCTGAATATGACGTGGGAGATGATGTGCTGGCCGGTATGCTGCTGCATGTGGTCGATCCTTCGGTCCCAGTCGAGCATGCATTCGACCGTCTTGTCAGTACACCGACCTTCGATATGATGGAGCACTTCACCGTCGTTTGCACATACGTGCATGACCCTGTGGCCCGCTATGGTGCCTGTGTCGCACGGCTGACCGCCGCCTTCGGGATAAAAACAGGTCGTGTCGAGCACGAGGATGTCGCCGTGCGTTCCTGTTTCCTTTCGTACGACGGTGCTCACACATCCGCGCATGTATGCATCGTCAAGATAGAGCTTGTTTGTCATCAGATCACTCGAGCAACACAAGCGAATACCAGTTCTCCTCGTCGTCTGGACATACGAGGGTCTTTAAGGGCAGTCCCAGTGCATGGACCGTGGCGAACACATCGATCCCCATTGCCTGCATAGATGGACGCGCCTTGTACTGGTACGGGCATGGATCGGGGAACATGCATGGTTCGCAGAGGTGACATCCCGCAATCGAGAATGCGAAGTAAAGGCCGTCGTAATACGCCTGGCGTTCGATGGAAAACGAGATCTCCTGATTCTTATTTTCCGTTGGCGCATGTATGAGCATTATGGTGGAGTACCTGTCAAGCATCTTCTTGAACTCGTCCACAGGGATCCTCCCAGGTGTCGACGGGCACGTCCATTTCCTTCCCCATTCCTCGCAGCCGTACCTGCACTTGAGATAACAACGGGGGTCGAGCCTTACATCGTCCGGCGCGATGAAGCGAACATGTCGCGCACCCTGTTCATATGCCATCGCCTCGTAGTGTTCGTATCTCTCATCTCCGTCCATGATATCACAGAGTCAGATATATGAATGGGTTTAAATTATTTCTCTTTTTCTAGGACAACCTTTATAATCC
>DSAJ01000146.1 GCA_011372835.1 Methanomicrobia archaeon
CTGGCAGATTGCTCATGAGACACGTCCACGTCGCGTTCGCGTTTGCGAGCTGTGTGATGACAAGCGGATGGAACGTCTCTGGGGAAAAGTTGTTCCAGATGAGCTCATAACAACCCATGTCGAAACCCTCACCCCGGGGGCGGGTCGTCCCATCGAGGTCTTTTTGCAAGAAAAGGGTGAATATGTCCGCTCCAACATCGATACAGGGAGACACTGCAAGAAGATGCATGTCGCTTGGTGATACGAACATGGGATCGCTGGATATGTTGCCAGACATCCCTGTGACGTCGGCTTCGCCAGGACAGTAGTTGCCTTCCTCGTTGCCCCATACGTCGTTTGCGACAAACGGTAGCTCGCTAATTTCCGTGTCACCTATTTTGTTGGGTATCATCTTACCAAAATTGACCCCGTAATCACCGTTGCGAGCTATGATGTTGTTGACATATATCCCTGGCACATAGATACGTTTTCGTTCCAGTTGTGCTGCAAAATTATTTGCAAAGGTAATTCCGCTTTTGCCGTTGTATGCGATCGTGTTGTTGGCAGTAAAGCACTGCCCATCGAAAATGTACATGCCATTTTCCCCATTGCGTGCGATGAGATTGTTGCTGATAAGCCATGGATCATCACTTCCGAGATGTATGCCATCGAGAGTGTTGTCGGTGATGATGTTTTTTTGTAACGTGGGAATCCCAAAATAGTCAGACCCTTCCAGGGAGATCTCCGTATCCAAGGTCGAATGGGGTGTGATATCATTGTAGCCACAGGAGAACCCGTTTCCCCCATTGGACGACATCGTGTTGTCTGCGACATCGAAGACAAAGATTATCTCGTCCACGACGGGGTCCTCTGCCAAAACGAACATGTCCCTAAAATACACAATATTGACCCTAAATCCGTCGCCCGTATTGTCGTTGATCTCATTGTTCGTAAAAGAAAGCAATGACGAGATTTCTGGTTCACCATCCGTGGAGGCATACGCACCATCGGTCGTTGTAAAGAGTATGCCTTCCTCCCCGTTATTGTTGAATGAGTTGGCGTCGACGTGTAGTACCGGGAATAATCCGTTATATATGGCAAATGAAAGACCCGGGCCACCCGTATTGTCATCAACGGTATTCCTTTCCACAGTATATGTGACATCGCCCCAATCGTTGAGCGAACCACATTCGAGCTCAATGCCCCCTGCAGTGTTGCCGGTGATGACATTGTCCGATACCGTCACGGCACCCGAAGAATTGCCAGCATAGGAGACATAGACGCCCGCCCCAATATTGTCCACGATATGATTGTTGGTGATCTCGATGAACGCTTCAGTCCCACTGACGTTGAGGTGGATACCAGACAATGGGGTGGTCGCACCGCGTATGACGCAATCCGTTATGGTGACCTCTGCCGTAGAATTGAAACTGCCATAGACGTTCTCTGTGCCTCCCTCGAGCGTACAGCCCGATATCGAGAAGGACGAAGTGCCGGATATGTCGAGAGAATGGCTGCTGCAGTCGATCGTCACGGCGTCAGCACCGGCACCAACGATCGTCATGTCGCGAGTGACAGTGCATGCATCGTAGCTTCCAGGAGCGACGTTAACCGTCCCCCCTGAGGCAACGTGGCCAACAGCGGAGGAAAGCGATGCGAAGTACGGCGCGGCATCGCCATCATAATCATCATCGACCCAGACGACGTGATAAGTCAATATCTGAGCCATGCTAACAGAGGCGGCCACAGATAATGCCATGACCGCTATCAATGCAATGGAAAGGATCTTTTTCATAAATAGTCACATCCTGTTTTGAGATGTGTGAAGGGATTTTAAAAAACTACCCCTTATTGTTCAAATATGCAAATGATAACGCCAAAAAAGAACGGGCAAGGAAAAAGAATGAATCAAGAACGAATCGCAAAGGACAGAGCCCCGGGGGGGCTTTGAACCCCCGACCTACTGATTACAAGTCAGTCGCTCTACCAAGCTGAGCCACCGAGGCACATCACTTCTCTTCCTTCTTCTGCTTCCACTCGGTGTACCCGCACTTGCCGCACGCGAGGCGGCTGCCGTGGTCGGCAAGGAACGTGCCGGGTCCGCATCGGGGGCAGATCTTGCGTTTTCGCTCGACGCCCTCGTCCGTGATCTCGTACAGGTCGGCCTTCTTCGTCGGTTGCTTCTTCTTACTCGCCATCTTCATCCTCTCCTTTCTCCTCGACAAAGCCGTTACGCTTGAGGACGTAGAGCGACTCGACGCCCATCATGCGGTCGTGCGACGCGTAGATACGAGCGTCCCCCACTGACGAGCTTCGTCCGTACTCTCCGCGGACGTGCTCTATGATGAACGAATCGTTCGCAAGGTCGCGTATCGCCGCAAGCTTCGAGCGGACATCGCTTAGTGATGGCGTGCCATTCGGATGAATTACCTTGAACGTCATCTCCGTTCGACCGAGCAACGGATTCTCCTTCTCATTGATGATCTCTAATTCCATGTCTCTCCCTCCATCATTGCAAGTATCGAGCGTACCTCGTCTCGTTTCTCGTCTGTGATATGAACAACGACAATGCCCTCATCTGGTTGGCCGTAGACGACCAAAGACCCCTCGGGGGCGAACAGAATGGCAGGCAGCGTTGCCAAATCTTCCTCTCCGTCTATAAAAAGCTTTCTGTAATTGAAATCACAGTGTTTTATCGCGTCCCAGAGCTCCCTGGTGATGGCGGATCTCGGGTTGGACACGACCATGTCCGCCTTCGCCCTGAGCTCCTCGGCCGTGTTCATCGACCGCCGCTTCGTGTGCCCGTCGAAAATGGAGAGGATGGGGGTGATACCCTCGTCCTCGAGCGACTTCGTGACGACGTCGCCCACGGCGACGATCGGCAGCTCATGTCCAAACGACATGCTGAGTATCCCGTAGGGTTGGGGTGGGTCCCCACGGATGAGCACGCCAAGCGGGCGTTTGAGGATGGCCTCGACTGTCGGGGTCAACTTCATGCGTTTCTACCTTATTTTAAGGGCGTACTTGCCAGGAGTGGTGAATCCCGTCTCCTGGGCGATCCGGGAATTGTCCGGATCGATCACGATGAGAAGTCCGCCCCAGTCGTTGGTGGTCGAGTCCTTCTTGCAGTGATAACACTCCTTCTGGGACAGTACCCGTCTGCACTCCTTGCATGCATACTTCATTTATGCGTCCCCCGTGTCCTTTTTCTCCTCGGTGATCCATTCGATCTTGCCCAGGTGGGGCTGTCGCATGGTGAGGCCTATCTTTGTCACCTCTGACTTCGAGCTCAGTGCGATGATGCGCGCACGGACGAGGTCGCCCTCCTTGAGGACGTGCTTTGACTCCTTTCCGATGAGCGTACGGTTCTTCTTGTCGAAGTTGATGAAGTCGTTCGTGACCTGGGAGACGTGGATAAGTCCGTCCATCGGCCCCATGCGCATGAACGCTCCGAACTCAAGTATCTCAACGACCTCGCCCTCGATCACCTCGTGCACCTTGGGTGAGAATACCAGGACCTCGAAGTCGACGTCGTGGTACGACGCGCCGTCCCCGGGGATGACGCGGCCGCGGCCGATGTTGCTGACCGCGTCGACCACGAGCAGGAATCCGATGTCGGCATCCCACTTGCATTCGTACTTGTTCCTGAGTATGTTGAGGACCGATGTGGAAAGGTCCTTGCTGAACTCGCGGGGTGGTACCCGGACCGTGTCGTTGATGGTGACAAGCTTATACATTATGTGTCATCCTCGTTCCTATATGAATATTGGTGCAAAGGTCAGCGATACGAGCGCCATCACGTTGATGAGGATATTCATCGACGGGCCCGACGTGTCCTTGAACGGGTCGCCGACGGTGTCACCGATGACGGCGTTCGCATGCACCTGGGTGCCTTTCCCACCATATGCTCCTGCTTCTATATATTTTTTAGCATTGTCCCATGCGCCACCGGAGTTCGACATCATGATTGCAAGCATGAAGCCTGATATGAGCGCACCGAGCAGCATGCCGCCAAGTGCCTCCGCGCCGAGGGCGATGCCCATGACGAGCGGTGCCGCAACGGTGATGACGCCAGGGGCGATCATCTTCTTGAGCGCGGACTTGGTCGATATGTCGATGCACTTCTCGTAGTCGGGTTCCTCGGTACCGTCCATGATGCCGGCGATCTCGCGGAACTGTCGCCTGACCTCCTCGACGATGTCAAAGGCTGCCTCCCCCACCGCCTTCATGGAAAGCGACGAGAAGAAGTATGGCAGCATGCCGCCGATGTAGAGGCCGATGATGACGACAGGCTTGGTGAGGTCGACGACGGAGAGGCCGACGACCTGGGTGTAGGACGATGTCAGCATGAGGGCCGAAAGCGACGCCGCACAGATGGCAAATCCCTTGCCCATGGCGGCGGTGGTGTTGCCGGCGGAGTCGAGCGCGTCGGTGCGCTTTCGCACCTCGGGCTCGAGCGCGCACATCTCGGCGATGCCGCCCGCGTTGTCGGCAACGGGGCCATACGCGTCAACGGCAAGCGTCATGCCGATGATCGAGAGCATCCCTACGGCGGCCATGGCGATGCCAAAGAGGCCTGAGAGCCAGTAGGTGATGTAGATGGCGCCCCCCACGGTAAGCACCGTGAGCGAGGTCGATTGCAGCCCGACGGCAAGGCCGGAGATGATGTTGGTGGCAGCGCCCGTCTTGGCAGACGATGCGACCCACTGCACCGGACCGTGCTCCTCGCCGGTGAAGTACTCCGATATCTCGCCGATGAGCGTACCTGCGATGAGGCCGGTGACAAGCGAGCCGAACACGTTGATGTCGCCCAACATCTGATCGATGAGGAAGTACGAGGCAACGATCATGATGATGCTCGTTGCGATGATCCCCTTAAGGAACGCCGAGTGCGGGCTTGCCTTCTCGTTGGGCAGTCGCACGAAGAACGAGCCGATGATCGCGGCGATGACGCCCAATCCGGCGATGGCCAGCGGCACGGTGGCGGCTGCCTCGCCGAGCGTGAGGTAGCCGATGGTGAGGCCCGATATCATCGAGCCGACGTATGACTCGAAGAGGTCGGCGCCCATGCCGGCCACGTCGCCCACGTTGTCACCGACGTTGTCGGCGATGACGGCGGGATTTCTCGGGTCGTCCTCGGGGATGTGTGCCTCCACCTTGCCAACGAGGTCTGCACCGACGTCAGCGGCCTTTGTGAAGATGCCGCC
>DSAJ01000031.1 GCA_011372835.1 Methanomicrobia archaeon
ATGTAGTACCATGTTCGCATGCATCATGGTGGAACCCAAGACGCCCGGAAACATCGGTGCCGTTGCACGCAGCATGGCAAACTTTGATATCTCTGGGCCACTCATACTCGTTAATCCGATTTATCTCAACGATGAGGCCTACATGCTGGCATGTGGCGCAACGGCCATTCTCGACGAGGCCACCATCGTTCCCACATATGACGATGCGCTCTCGCTTGTCGACTACGCCATAGCGACATCCCGGGAGGCCGGCCATGCGTACAACGTGCGCAGGATACCGCTTCATCCCGACGACCTCTCGCGCGCACTCGACCTCGACGGCACCGTGGCCATCGTTTTGGGCCGAGAGGATTCGGGCCTTACGAATGGGGAGGTCGAGCGCTCAGACATGCTGGTGACCATCCCTGCAAGCGGCGCATACCCTACGCTCAACGTTGCACACGCGGCAACGATCATCTTCTACGAGCTGTTCAAGGCATGCGGCAGGCCGCATGCGCGAAGGGAACAAGCAGCGTCGCGAGAGGAGCGCGAGATGTTATATGAGGATTTTGACAACATAGTGCACATGATCGACCATAGGCCATATCGGCACCGCACCTCATCGCTCATCTTTCGCAGGGTCGTGGCCCGTTCGTTTATCACATCTCGCGAGGCATACACCCTTAAGGGCGTGTTGCGCAAGACGGCCCGTCGCCTCAAGGGTGCTGCACAAGATATTTGAATGATCCCTATGATGTAGTCATATGGGGACTGACAATGAGAAGGTAGCACTGTTCGCGTTCAACGGGGAGCCCATGTGCTTCGTGCACGCCCTGCTCAACGCGTTCGACCTTAGGGACAAGGGCCATGACGTGAAGCTCATCATCGAGGGAAGCGCAACGAAGCTCATAAAGGACCTTTCAGACCCGCAAACACCGTTTGCGCCGCTCTACACACGTGCTCGCGATGAAGGGCTTATCGACTGCGTATGCAGGGCGTGTTCCACGAAGATGGGCACTATCAGGGAGGCAGAGAATCAATCGTTGCCGCTTTGCGACGAGATGTCTGGCCACCCCAGCATGGGGCGCTACATGGCCGAAGGATATACGATCATAGCCCTGTGAACGGCACATCTTCAAACCACAACATTTAAATACTGTATACACTAGTTCAGACAAAAAGATGGTGATATCGTATGGCTTCTTTGAGACCAGGGAAGATTGACCGCAAAGTAAGCGGACCAGCATATACGCGCAAGGAGTATGTGCGAAGCGTCCCACAGTGCAAGATCGTTCATTTTGATATGGGACTTAAGAATCACGACTTCAAATACGCAGTTCATCTCTTAGTCGACGACGACGTACAGTTGCGCCATAACTGCCTTGAGGCGGCACGTATCGTCATCAACAGGCACCTCGAGAAGCGCGTGGGTAGGAACATGTACTACCTCAAGGTACGAACGTTTCCCCACCAGATCCTCAGGATGAACGCCATGGCAACGGGCAACAAGGCAGACAGGTACGGAAACGGAATGCGGCTTTCATTTGGAAAGACCGTGGGGCTTGCCGCACGATGCAAGCGCGGACAGAAGCTTATGTCCGCATACGTCAACAAGACGCAGATCAACAAGGCGAAGCAAGGCCTGAAGAAGGCAGGTTACAAGCTTCCAACGAAGACGCGAATCGTCATTGAGGAATTAGCATAATCTCTTTCCTCTTTTCCTTCTGGTACATTACCATTCATTCGTAGTGAGCACCATGACACACACCACGGGCGGTAGTATTGCACGCGTGGAGTTCCACGCACCATATCACCCCAACGTCCTCGTCCGTGTGCTCGACAAGTACTATAGCATCGACGGCGCATGCTCGAATCGTTCTGACAAGTATGTCCACTGGATCACTCATTTTCACTTCGATCATATCCGCTCCTCGGTGGCGGGCGGTGCCGACTTCCTTTTGAAGCAGGACGAGAAGATCACGATCTATGCGCCCGACGACAAGACGCCCGTGGAAGAGGGGCTCAACGTGTTCGACATCCACCAACACCTCTACAATACGCATTCCAAGGGCAAGCGCCTGCTCGTTCCCGTCAATGGCAATGAGAACCTGCAGATAAACGGAACCACCATCGAGTCGGTGCCCCTGAAGCATTCCGTTCCGAACAATGCGATATTCCTCAAGAACAGCGAGGCAGACTTCACCGTGTTTGTCACCGGCGACTGGCTGGGTTCGGACGAGGAGAATCGTGAGGCGATCGTCTCGCGCGAACCGTCGATACTCATCTCCGAATGCCGCTACATACAGCCTGATACCTACGACATGACGTCCACACGCATGCATACCCACCTCAACGATCTCCTGGCGCTAAAGGAGCTTTTGCCCGATACCGTCATCATACCATACCATCTTTCGAGGACCTTTTCTGACATCTCGTATCTACGGACCGTCTTCAAAAAGCACGGATTCGTCTTTGGCAAAAAGATACTCTTTTTCAACGATACCGACTCCTACAGGATCACCGAGGAATTCTGACCCTCTCACAAGAGCGCTCGAAGCAAAACACTCTTATGTCGTTGCGACGACATCTCATGAGGGCAATGAACAAGCGCATAGTGGTCTTAACCATCGTGGCGGTGATACTGGGTGGCACAGCGCTGTGGGCAACAAGCGCGCCTTCGGCACGCCCCACTTATGTGTTCATAACTATCGACACCGAACCAGATTTTCCGCCGTACATGGATTCATACCGAGGGATCGAGGAGGGCATACCCGTCCTTCTTGACCTCTTCGAGGCTTACGATGTCAAGGCAACGTTTCTTGTTACCGGTAACGTGGCGAAGCATTATCCCGATATGGTCCGCTTGATGGCCGAGGAACACGAGATCGGCTGTCATGCCTTTTCCCACCGCCCTCTCACGTCGCTTTCATACGAGGTCAAGCTGCAGGAGATAGAGGTCACGACGTCGATGCTCGAATCGATCGTGGGGCGGGACGTAACATCGTTTCGCGCACCTTACCACAAATGCGACGAGGACGTCGTATCGATACTGGAGGAGCTCGGATATCTCGTCGAGTCCTCTGCCGCTACGGGAATCGAGGTGCCCTACCATCCGTCACAAGAGGACTGGTTGTCGGTTGGGGAAATGAACATCCTTCGCATCCCCGTGACACGGGATCCGGTCTTGATGTATCCCTACGACCTCGAGGGACGATCGTGGCCCGATGTGGCAAAACAAATACTTTCACGCGAACATGCGCCCGGGGTGATCGTGATCGGTATGCATCCATGGGAGTTTGTCGACCTCGACCTCGACCCCCGATATGGCGCATATTCACGCTTGTGCGGCGAGGAGACGTATAACGATCTGCGCGATCTGTTGCACTATCTATCCTCACAGGACATCACGTACCTGAGCTTGTCCGAGGGATACGATGTGTTCGCGTGAGAGAAGGATGCCTTCCTCGAGGGTAAGGCCGGGCAACAGTTATGTTGTCGCCACAATCGTTCTCATTGTGGCCATCATGCTCCTTACCATCGTTCGGATATCCCATTATCCCCTCTTCATCGATCCGTACTACCATCTCTCCATCATGCGGCTCTTTGATGCCGCTGGTGGGATCACGTCGTGGGACACGTTGCAGTTCGCACCGTGGGGGCGCCCCTTGCTCTATCCGCCCCTGCTGCCCGTGCTTCTTTCCATACCGTTTGCCCTTGGAATCTCCCCACTGTCGATAGCACAGGGTTCAAGCGCATGTGTCTATCCCCTCACGCTCATCGTTGTGGCATACGTGACGTATTCGTTCTACGGGGCGCGCAGCGCACTCATTGCAACGCTTTTTACCGCTTCACTGTGGATGTTTATGTACAAATCTTCCTATTTGATGCCTTCGAGCCTCGCTTACGTCTTCATACTTCTGGCATACCTTTGCATCCATCGAGGAAGATGGATTGCCGCTGCATTGCTGCTGTCGGGAGCGTTCTATACGCATCTTAGTCTCCCCCACATATGCGTGGTCCCGCTTCTCGCATGGGCGGCGATCGATAGTACCGCCCGTCGATCGATCGTGAGGTCGTTGGCGCTGGCATACGTACTCTTCTTACCGTGGGGGTTCACCTCGCTACCAACATGGACTTCGTTCATACTCTTTCGATCGTCGGGCATGGAACATTCAACATCGTCGTTGCACTGCTCGCGATCCTGGGACTAGCAGTATCGATCAATCTCGTGCGTGCGGGGCAACGCAGATACGTCCTCTTCCCTGCCCTCGTATGCTCTCTTCTGGTCATCGTGCCGTTTTATTCGCACCGTTTCTTCTTTCATGCGGTCATACCGCTTTCGATCCTGGCCGCCATTGGGCTCGACTGGGCATTGGAGTCGCTGACCCGCCGGATGCCTGAACGAGGAAGGCTGCTTAGTACGGGTGTCCTCGTTGTGGTTATTACCTTTTCATTGTGCGGAGCCGTCGTCTACGAGGGGGGTACAGCGACGATGGTACTGGCATCATCAAGCATCGGCGCATGTTCATCCAGGATAGTGCCCTCATGCACCTGGCAACGGGCGACCTCCCTCCTCAATCGTATGTCTCCAACAGCGACATCACCACCGTTGTCGAGGGGATACGGGAACATACATCCCTCGACGACATCATCCTTGTCGACACGGGACCCCTTGCATGCGTCGTGACCTCCCTTACGGGCAGGGCCACCACGAACGGCATGTTCAAGGAGGTCGCACCGCCTGAGACCTCGTACCGAAAGCTCCCGCCCCTCCGGGCCTACCTCGTTCGGTTCCGTATCGAAGGCACAGATCCGAGCCATACAGTCGTGGCAACCGAAACGCTATCGCTTGTCGTACGGGACGACGATGCAATGTATGCGAGTCGCAGCGTGCTTTCAGCCTCGGTGCCGTATGCCGTGGCATATGCGTTCGTATGCTTATGGGCGATAATCACGATTCACGACGCATGGCGGAAAAAGACGTGATGGGCAACGATACACATTTAAATGGATGTATACCTTTTTCTGTAATAAGGTGATTATACTATGGAAAAGCTTCCACTTGATCTGGGCGATGCTGAAGAACGACTGCTGCTAGCCGAGGAGGAGGACACGCCCCCCGACGTGCTGGTCGCTCTTGCCCAGGACGAGAATCCAGACGTGCGTGCCGCCGTCGCTTGGAACGATGCACTGCCC
>DSAJ01000013.1 GCA_011372835.1 Methanomicrobia archaeon
ATATATGTGTCGGGATATCCCGGCACCGGCCGCATGACCGCAGTGAAGGACTTTCTCGAGGTGGCATCAAGCGACAAGGAAGTGCCATCGGACTGGTGCTATGTCGCAAACTTCGACAACGAGTACGAGCCGCGTGCCATCGAACTGCCGCCCGGCATGGGAAAGAAGTTCAGGGAGGAGATGGCCTCGTTTGTCGAGGAGGCAAAGCGCGTCCTGCCCGAGGCGTTCGAGGGAGAGGAGTACTCTTCACGCCGCGACCAGGTCGTCAAGGAGGCGACCAAGGAACGCAATCGCCTCTTCGAGGAGATCAACAAGAAGGCGCAGTCTGAGGGCTTTACCATCCAGAGCGCGACCTCGGGGCTCATGGTGATCCCGCTCAAGGATGACGGGACGCCCATGAGCGAGCAGGAGTTCCTCTCGCTCGACGAGGATACGCGAAAGGGTATCCAGAAGAAGCGCGAGGAGATATCCGAGGACCTGCGCAACGCGATGCACAAGCTTCGCGGCATCGACAAGCAGGTCAACGAGAAGCTCAAGGAGCTCAACAAGGAGGTGGCGCTATTCACCATAGGCCACCTCGTCGAGGATATCAAGCAGACGTTTAGTGACAATGAGGAGATCCTTGACTACATCAATGCGGTGCAAAACCACATCGTTGAAAACATCTTTGCATTCATCGTGGCCTCGAAGGGGCCAGAGCAGCAAATCGGCGGTCATGGGGAACAGCAGACTCCTCCGGCCATACAACAGGCGATGCAGCAGGGCGAGCGCATCTTCAGGAAGTACGAGGTCAACGTCGTCGTCGACAACTCGCAGACCGATGGCGCCCCCGTCATCGTCGAGTACAATCCAACCTACCAGAACCTCTTCGGCAAGATCGAGAAAGAGGCACAGTTCGGCATGCTCACAACGGACTTCACCCTCATCAAGCCAGGGGACTTCCACAAGGCAAACGGCGGCTACCTCGTCGTTGCCATCGAGGACATACTGAAAAATCCGCTCTCGTGGGAGAGCCTCAAGATGGCGATCAAGCAGCAAAAGGCCATCATCGAGGAGCCTGCGGAACGATTCGGCTATATCTCGGTCCGCGGCATCAAGCCACAACCGATCCCTCTGTCGATCAAGGTCGTGCTCATCGGCACGCCGTACCTCTACCAGATGCTCTACAGCCTCGACCCCGACTTCAAGGAGCTCTTCAAGATCAAGGCCGACTTCGACAGCAGCATGGACCGCACTGATGAAAATCTCATCGATTACGCCCGGTTCGTCTGCACGTTCTGCGACAAGGAAGGCCTGAATCACATGGAGTCTGAAGCACTTTCCCGTCTCGTCGAGTACAGCTCCCGCCTGGCAAGCCTCCAGGACAAGCTCTCGACGCAGTTCGCGGAGATCGCCGACATCATCCGCGAGGCGAACTATTATTCCACCCAGGACAATGCCAACAAGATCAGCGCTGACAACATCGAGAAGGCCATCAACGAGAAGATATACCGTTCGAACCTCATAGAGGAGAAGATCCGCGAGATGTTCGAGCGAGGACAGATCATCCTTGAAACCGAGGGCACGAAGGTGGGACAGGCAAACGGCCTCTCGGTCATGAGCGTCGGCGACTATGCGTTCGGGCGTCCTTCACGCGTCACCGCAACTGTGGGCGTGGGCAAGGGCGGCGTCGTCGATATCGAGCGCGAGGCAGAGCTTGGCGGATCATCGCATACCAAGGGCGTGCTCATCATCGGCGGTTACCTCATGCAAAACTATGCCCAGAACAATCCGCTTGGCATCTCGGCACGGCTCGTCTTCGAGCAAAGCTACGGCGGGATCGACGGCGACAGCGCATCGAGCACGGAGCTCTACACGCTGCTCTCGGTGCTCTCGGGCGTTCCATTAAAGCAAAACATCGCCATCACTGGCTCCGTCAACCAGTACGGCGAGGTGCAACCGATCGGCGGCGTCAACGAGAAGATCGAGGGATTCTTCTCGTTTTGCAAGGTCAAGGGCCTGACCGGCAAACAGGGCGTCATGATACCTGCCTCCAACGTGCAAAACCTCATGCTAAAAGAGGAGGTCATCGAGGCCGTGCGCGACGGCTCGTTCCACATCTATGCCGTGGGCACGATCGACGAGGGGCTCGAGGTGCTCACCGACAGGAAAGCAGGCATACGACGAGAGGACGGGACGTTCGAGGAGGGCACCATACACCGCCTTGTGGAACAAAAGGTTCAGAACATGGCGCGAAACCTCAAGGACTTCACGTAAGTGAGATAGCGCCTCGTTTTCTCTCTTTTTTCTCCTTCTCTTTTATTATATCCTCATTGCTATCTTAAAGACAAAATTAATATAGTCTCAGAGCCTATACGCTATGATGAGCAATTCTACTAATGAGGATGTACCCGAATCCGTATTTTCAGGGCTCAGGAAGTTCAACGCGTTCATGGGCGCGCTGCACCTGGTACAGTCGATCGTGCTCTATGCCGTCAGCAACGACTTTGCCTTGCCGCTCAAGACGTTCTATCTGAACTACAGCTCTTCGACCCAGTCACTCGAGACGGTGGCAAACGAGGTGGCCATGGTCCGTCTTGGCCCGGGGATCGCACTGTTTCTCTTCATCTCCGCCGTTGCGCACTTCACGCTCGCATCGCCGTGGGGGTACGGATGGTACAAGCGCAATCTCAAGCGCCATATCAACTATCTGCGCTGGTACGAGTATGCCATAAGCTCGTCGGTGATGATCGTCATCATAGCGATGCTCACAGGCGTATACGACATCGCGGCGCTCATTCCCATATTCATTGCGAATGCGTGCATGAATCTGTTCGGACTGGGCATGGAGCTTTTGAATCAGCATACTAAAAAGACCAACTGGTCGCTCTATATCTTCGGCTGCATCGCCGGCGCGGCACCGTGGATCGTCATCGCTATGCACCTCTCGGGCGCTGGCGGCGACGGCGGCGGTGTCCCGACGTTCGTATACTACATCTTCTTCACGATCTTCGTCTTCTTCATGAGCTTCGCTGCCAACATGGTGCTCCAGTACATGGAGAAGGGGCCATGGAAGAGCTACTACTTTGGCGAGAAGATGTATATCGTGCTCAGCCTCGTTGCCAAGACGGCGCTTGCATGGCAGGTCTTCTTCGGAACGCTTCGTCCCGTGTAGTCCCGCCATTTTTTTCTTTCTTTTACGTTTTTTTCCACTCGAGGAAAGCCTTGTATGCCCGCTTTGCCGTCAGCAGGTCCACCTTGGATGAGACCTCAAACGACGAGTGCATCGAGAGCACGGGCGGTCCCGAGTCGATCGTCTCGATACCAAGCTTTGAGAGGAACTTGGCCACCGTTCCGCCGCCCCCCTCGTCGACCTTGCCAAGCTCGGCAGCCTGCCAGCGGACGCCGGCGGCGTTGAAGATCGAGCGGATGTGGGACACGTATTCGGCGTTGGCGTCGTTGGCGTTGTACTTGCCGCTCTTACCCGTGTACTTCGTGAGCGCGATGCCGTATCCGAGGCGCGGGGCGTTGTTGTGCTCATGGACGTCAGGGAAGTTCGGGTTGATACCCCCGGCCACGTCGGCCGAGAGGGCTCGCGCGTTCATGAACGCGTTGAGCATCGAAAGGTCGCGGTACTCGCCTGAGAGTGCAAGCAGGCGCGCGACGATCCACGAGAAGAACGAGCTTTGCATCGACGTGCTTCCCTCGCTGCCTATCTCTTCCTTGTCGGCCAGGAGCACGAGGGCCGTCTGTGCCGGCGCTTGTTCGAGCTCGAAGAGTGCCTGGACCGAGGTGAACGCGCAGATGCGGTCGTCCTGACCATAGGCGCCTATCATGCTGCGGTCGATGCCCACGTCGCGAGCCCTGCCGGCCGGCACCGCCTCGATCTCCGCCGAGACGAAATCCTCCTCGGTGAGCCCGTAGCGCTCGTTGAGCAGCGCGAGGGCGTAGCGCTTGACCGCCTCCTTCGTGTCGTCACCAGGGTAGGGAATGCTCGAGAAGAGGATGTTTAGCTCCTCGCCCTTGATGACATCAGGGGTCTTGCGCTCGTACTGCACCTGCTTGGCGAGATGGATCAGGATGTCGTTGACGGTAAAGACCGGGTCGTCCTCGTCCTCGCCGATTGAGAACCGAAGGCGCTTTCCGTCCTGCATATAGACCACGCCGTGCAGAGCAAGGGGTATCGATGCGAACTGGTACTTCTTCATGCCGCCGTAGTAGTGAGTCTTGAGAAGCGTGAACTTTTCCTTCTCGATGAGGGGATTGGGCTTGAGGTCGAGCCTGGGCGAGTCGACGTGCGATGCGATGAGCGAGAATCCCTGCGTCAGGGGCGCCGTCCCCATGATGCCGAGAAGGATGTTTTTTTCCTTGTTCTTTACGTAGAATCGCTCTCCGGCGGGCGAGGTGTCTGAGCCCTGATATTTTTTCTCGAGCTCATCGAGCGGGATGAATCCACGTTCGAGTGCCATCGCTTCCGTGGTCCGTACCGCCTCGCGTTCGGTCTTTGCTTCGTCCAGGTAACGCTTGTAGTGGGTCACGAGCGTTTCCATTTCCTTCTTGTCACTATCGGAGAGCGAGTTCCACAAAGACTCTCTCCGTAATTTGAAATCATCCTTTTTATGATCCATGTGGTCATCATCCTTTCAGCAGGTGCATGTTGATACATTCCCTGTACAGACAATGCACAAAAAGGTTTGTACGTATTTGTGCATCGTTTTCCGTGTGCTTCACGTGCCTCTATGCCTGCCATCTTATATAACCCATACTCGAAGGAGTATGTATCACGAAGTGAGATGTGGAACTTCCTCTTCGTCCTTTGCAGGTCCCAATCGATCATGGGCTAATAACGATACACCGAGGATTACGTACCGTTTTCCATCATAGACATGAATGCCGACAAGCAGGAGGCCGGCCATACAGAAACCTTTTTAATAGCTTCGTTTCCTTTATATGATACGGTGCAAATGATGAACAAACAAGAAGTACAAAAGGTTCTAGACAGGGTACGACCCATGCTTCAGGCTGATGGCGGCGATGTTGAGCTCGTCGATGTGGACGAGGGGACCGGTCAGGTCAAGGTACGCCTCACAGGAGCATGCGGCGGCTGCCCCATGTCACAACTCACCCTCAAGATGGGGATCGAGTCGGAAC
>DSAJ01000202.1 GCA_011372835.1 Methanomicrobia archaeon
GAGGTATTATCGTACCTATAATCTGCTAAATACAAAAACAAGTATCCTTGATTTGAAAAAGAAAGAAGAATAAAGGAAAATAAGGATACTCACTTCTCAACTGCTTCCCAATCGGCAAGGAAGCGCTCGAGACCGTTGTCGGTGAGCGGATGCTTGAACATCTTCTCGAGCACGCCGGCGGGAATGGTGGCGATGTCGGCCCCAAGCCTGGCCGACTCGAGCACGTGGAGCGAATGCCTGATGCTTGCGACGATGACCTCGGTCTTGAACGAGTAGTTGCGCTTGATATCGTTGATCTCGGAAACGATCTCCATGCCGTAGTGGCCGATGTCGTCAAGGCGACCGATGAACGGCGAGACATACGACGTTCCCGCCTTCATGGCGATGAGCGCCTGATTGGCAGAGAAGACGAGCGTCGTGTTCGTGTGGATGCCCTCATCACGCAAGACGGGAAGCGCACTGACGCCCTCCTTGATGAAAGGGACCTTGATCACGATGTTGTCGGACCACTGCGCATAGGTGCGTGCCTCCTCCAGGATGCCCAGTGTGTCGACGCTTGTCGCCTCGACGGAAACGGGTCCCTCGACGATGGCACAGATGTCCCTGACGATCGACTTGAAGCTACCACCCTCCTTTGCAATGAGCGAAGGATTGGTGGTGACGCCGTCGACGAGGCCCATGTCGTTCCAGTACTTAATATCTGCTAGATTCGCGGTATCGAGAAAGAACTTCATTGTGTCAACTCCTTGGCTGTCCTGACTATCGTTTCCTCGGAGAGCCCGTACTTCTCATAGAGCGAACGAGGGCTCCCTGATTCGGTAAACGATCGAACTCCGATGCGTTCGATGTGTGTTGGGTATGATTCGGATAGGAACTCGGCTATCGCGCCTCCAACGCCGCCGTAGGCGCTATGATCCTCGACGGTGATGAGCCTGCCGCAGCGCTGTGCGACCTTGCGAATCGTTGCCTCGTCAAGCGGGCGTAGCACCTGCAAATCGACGAGCTGGGGGGATATGCCCTCGTTCCTGAGCGTCTCGCACGCCTTGAGCGCCTCGTGTGTGGAAAAGCCACACGTGATGATGCCAACGTCGTCACCCTCCTGCAGGACGTGCGAGCGCGTTGGGTCGAACTGTTCGCTTTCATCATAAAGGTAGTCAACGCTGTCGCGGAAGAGACGCACGTAGCACGGATGGTCCGCCAGGTAGATGTGCTTGATCGTCGTGTAGGTCGCATGCGGGTCGCTGGGGATGTAGATGTCGATGTTTGGCAGTGCACGCATCATGGCGATGTCCTCGTTGGCATGGTGGCTTGCACCGTCCTTACCTACCGAGATGCCGCCGTGGGTCGACACGAACTTGACCTTCAGGTTGGGATATCCGACACCCATGCGCACCTGGTCGAACGAACGACCGGGCAGGAAGACGCAAAACGTCGAGACGAACGGGTGCTTCCCACATGACGCCATGCCCGCAGCCGTGCCGACCATGTCCTGTTCGCTTATGCCCATGTTGAAGAATCGCTCAGGGAATCGCTTGCCGAACTGCGCCGTCTTGGTCGATGCCGATAGGTCGGCGTCAAGGGCCACCACGCTCGAGTCCTGCTCCCCGAGCTCTACAAGCGCCGTTCCGTAACTGTCGCGCACGTTGACCTTCATTGCCCACACTCCCTGAGTGCTTGTTCAAAGGCCTCGCCCTTGAGCGGTTTGCCATGCCAGTTGAGCTGGTCCTCCATGCATGTGACGCCCTTGCCCTTCAACGTGTCGGCGATGATGACCGTCGGTCCGTCGTAGGGCGTCTGTGCATCCCTGATCACCTTCTGCAAGGCGCCAATGTCATGTCCATCGACGAAGAAGACACGCCATCCAAACGCCTTGAACTTTGCATCCAAGGGTTCTATCGACTTGATATCCTCCGTCAATCCATCGCACTGGAGCTTGTTCCTGTCAACGATGGCGATGACGTTTGAAAGCCTGTAGTGACCTGCGGTCATGGCCGCCTCCCATATCTGGCCTTCCTGGAGTTCCCCGTCGCCTAGGAGCACGTAGATGCGAGACGAGGCGTTGTTGAGTCTGCATGCAAGCGCCATTCCGTTTGCCACGGAAAGCCCCATGCCAAGCGAGCCAGTGGAGAAGTCGACCCCTGGCGTCTTGTTCATGTCGGGGTGCCCTTGAAGCCTGCTGCCGATGGCACGAAGCGAGTAGAGCTCCTCACGTGGGATGAATCCCTTGAGCGAGAGGGCGGAGTAGTATGCGGGTGCAGCATGCCCTTTGGAGAGCACGAAACGGTCCCTGTCGAACTTGGAGGGATCGTCAGGATCGATGTTCATGATATCGAGAATGACAACGCCGATAATCTCAATGCACGAAAGGCAGCTCGAGGGGTGCCCGGATGCAGCGTCCGTGGTCATCCTGAGAGCATCAACGCGCATCGTGTCACACATCTTTCGTAACTCGTTCGTATCAATCATGAGTATCACATAGGTGTTCAAGTTCTATAAATGATTCCCTGGGCCGCTGCTTGAAGACACCCGACCCAACGACGAAATGATCTGCTCCGCTGTCTCGCAGGGATACGATGTTATCCTTTCCTACGCCCCCGTCGACGAGTATCTCGAAGGGAAGGCCCGTTATCTTCCGCATCTCGTCATAGCGCCGCACGTGTGCGTACGTCGACTCCTCGAACGGGGCGCCGCCGAATCCCGGATAGACACCCATGATGACAAGAAAGTCGATGGATGACAGGACGTCCTCCCCTACGAGGGGGGTATTGGGATTGACAGCGATGCCCTTGCGCGAACCTTCGGGGATGGACACATCGTCGGGATGCACGCCCGTCTCGAAGTGATACGACACCCATTCCTGCGGCACGTCCTTGAACAGATCAATATAGCGTTGGGGATCCGTCACCATATAGTGAACATCGAGCTTGAATCCAAATTCCTCGTAGATCTCGCCTATGATCTTCGGCCCAAAGCTGATGTTTGGCACGAAGCGCCCGTCAGCGATGTCGACATGTATGTGTGTTGCGACACCACGAAGCTGCTCGAGCTGTTCACAGAGGTGAAGATGCGTTGTAGAAAGTATCGAAGGCAGTATCATATGACCAACATAGCCCCGTTATAATTATTTGAGGCTTAGGGACATCTCTTAATATAATTTTTGGTAAATTCTTTTCAGGATGCTCACTCGGTGCATATATGGGATGAGAACCCCTTGCTCACATGCCTTGTCCTTTGCTCCGCATGATGACTGATACGTATCAAAAAGAATAAATATACTCTTCATAAAGAGTATGTAATGACATACATACCCCGCTGCATGAGCACACAACATCCCGATAACGTCAATCCTCCCTTCTTTGCAGAGAACCCCGAGCTTGGTGGAGAGGACGAGATACAGGAAGCATATTACGTTTTCTCGCACCTGTGCTGCGATGAACAGATGTGGGATTGCGAGGGAAAGGAGGTCGACAACTTTGTTGTGAAAAAGCTCCTCTCGAGGTATGGCACGTTCTTTCAAGACCACATCATAGGTGAGGACCTGCGCATCACGTTTCGGGTCCCGAATCCCACGCTTGAGAGGACCGAGGCGAAGATCCTGCTCGAGACGCTCGAGTCGATACCTCGCTCCTACGACACGGCAACGATGTTCTACCAGCGTGACGTGACGCCGATATTTGAGGTCATACAACCCATGACCACGTCGCACGAGGAGCTCAACAACATCTACAACTACTATAGAGAGTTTGTCGTTGGGAAACAGAACAGGCGTATCGGCTCAACCACTATCAAGGACTGGATCGGCGACTTCAATCCCTCATCGATCAATGTCATCCCGCTTGTCGAGGATTACGACCACATACTCAACGTCGATCAGATCGTGCGAGACTACCTCAGCGACAAGGACCTCGAGTATCAGCGCGTCTTCCTGGCACGAAGCGATCCCGCGATGAACTACGGATTCTTCACGGCCATACTCCTCAACAAGATAGCGCTGCAGCGCCTCAAGGGCGTCGAGAAGGACACGGGCGTCAAGATCCATCCCATCATTGGCGTCGGGACGGCCCCGTTCAGGGGAAATCTCTCTCCCCATACGGTGGATAGATTCGCTGACGAGTACCCATCCCTTCGCACCTATACGCTCCAGTCGGCGTTCAAGTACGACTATAATCCGATCGAGGTGGAAGAAGCCGTATTGAAGCTTATGAAAAAACCAGTGCGCAACCCGCGATTCATCGATGAGCAGACGGCGCTCAACGTGTTACAGCGTTACGTCACCAGATATCAGGAAGAGGTCAAGTCGATAGCTCCGCTCATCAACTTGATAGCGAAGTTCGTCCCCTCGCGCAGGAAGAGAAAGCTCCATATCAGCCTGTTCGGGTATTCGCGCAGCCTCGAGGGAGTGACGCTGCCGCGTGCGATCGCGTTCACTGCAAGCCTCTACACGCTTGGCTTCCCCCCAGAGCTCTCGGGACTGAGCGTGCTGAGCGAAGAGGACATCGACGTGATACGCCGCATCCACTTCAACTTCGATGACACGCTCTCAACGGCGCTCTCCTACTACAATCCACGCTCGAGCGACCTTGTCGGCATCGATATCGAGGACAAGATTAAGATGCTCGATGTCGAGATCAAGCCTCATGAAGAGCACCGCGCGCTTACCGACGCTATCATTGACTGCGTGAAGAAGAACCAACTCGAGCCCGTCTCGTCGCTGTGCATCCAGGCTGCACACATCCGAAAATTCCTCGGATAACACCGAGATGCGACCGTGTATACGATAAATCGTGGATTATGTTTGCTCACACTCGCAAAAGGCTCAATACATACCTCGTAAGTCCGCGCAAAAATTCACCAACCGTATCGCGTGGAGGACATTTATTTATGCGGCATACGTGTACCGTGGATCACGTCATAGGGATC
>DSAJ01000134.1 GCA_011372835.1 Methanomicrobia archaeon
TCATCACACTGATGAAAAAGGAAGAGGATGCGAAAAAGAAACAGAGCAAGCGTGTGAAGAGTGAGGATGAAGGTAAGCAAGAGACAAAGCAGACGCAAAAAAAGCAATCCACGAAAAACGATAAGGACTCGCAAACGTCGCTTTTCCAGTTCTAACCCACGAGCGTGGCCATCGCCTTTCCGAATACTGGATAGAACCGTGGTGTCGAGAAGAGGATGCGTGCAATCGTGGCATGCATGTCGAAGTCGGCCTCCTGTTCCAATCGCTCACGCTTCTCAGCTAGTATCGACATGACCTTGACGAGGTCGTTTTCCGACATGTTCTCATACATCTTTCGTATCGAACGGCCTAACGACATCTCCCTGCCGAACTCGGCGTTCCACCGATGGTAGTAGCGGCACGGATCCCCCTGGCCGATGGCCTCCGCAAGGAACTCTGCAGCGCGCAGCCCGAATGAAAGGCCGCCGCCAGAGAGCGGCTTCGTCTGCGCAGCAGCGTCGCCCAGGAGAAACGCACCGCCTCGGATGAGCGAACACTTCCCAACGGGGATGATGCCCCCCGTGCGGTCGATGATGGAACCCTCGAATCCAAACCGGCTCTTGAATCGTTCGAGGGACGACACGGTGCCGACGGTGCCGATGCGAACGATGCCGTCCCCCTCTGGGATGGCCCAGGAGAAGAATGGACGCTTGAGGTCCACAGTGACCATGGCATCGTCCACGTCGCCTTTGGCCCGAACTCGTTGCTGGCATGCACCGTAAAACGTTATATCGGATGGGAATCCCATGGTGCTTCGCACGAACGATGAAGGTCCGTCAGCCCCGATAACGATATCTGCCTCGTGGGTCGCCGCCGGTGTTGACACGAGGTACGAGCCCCCTGCTACCCGTATCTCATCTACCCTATTGCCGCGTTCGATGTCGATGCCGTTGGAAAATGAGGCATCGAAGGCTGCCCTGTCGAGGACGCTCGCCACGCCCGTTCGCACCAGGTCAAACGAGACATCGCAACAGTGCACATGTGCCCCATCGATGACATTGAGCACGGACGAGGACCCGTACGTGTCGGCGAACGTGCTGCTGACGAGCCCGGCGCATTGCACCGGTTCACCAATGGTGTCGTGCTCCTCGATCACGAGCACCTCGTGACCCTGTCTTGAAAGCAGCTGTGAAACGTAGAGCCCGGATGGGCCTGCGCCGACAGTTATGATCTTCATCAAAAAAGGATAGAAAGCGCACTATAAAAAGGTGTGCGCTGAACGATAGTAAGTAATTTCACTCCACCGGTTCGAAGGTGATCTGTATCTCGTTGATGTAGATGCTGCTTGTCGCCTCGAATCCCGAGTCGGTGCCCATGAATATCCAGAGCTGCCCAGCGTCGTCGGTCGTGACCTCAAGGACCGTGGAAGTGTTCTGTGGAGGAAGCGTCATGTCATCACTGCCGTCGAGCGTCACGTTCGTTATGCCGTTGGCCTCATCGTGTGACATGTCTTGGTCGCTTATTGCTGATGAATCCTCCATATTCTGAAACGTCTTGAACAGGAACTCCCAGTTGTGGCAATCGTTGTTTGAGGTACCGATGTGGCCCAACACAACGGATTGGCTGCCGCCTGATGACTGATTTCCCTTGTCAACGTTGAGCCTGTAGTAGTCTGTGCCCGCTGTGTCATCAACGACAGCCTCTGGTTCAGTTGCTGATGCACCTGCCTTGAAGTAGACGCTCTCACCAGGTGCACCACCAACGCCTACGCACCCGGAAGGCGCATTCGAGGCGATCTCGATGAAGAACTTGACGCGGTATGTCGTGTTGGCGCTCATGCCATCCTCGGGACCGAACGACCGTTTTATAAGCATTGCGAGGTCATCGCTTCGATTCTCACCTGACAGGTAATATCCGTACTCGTGACCAAGCGTTTCGGGAAGGAGCATGCGCCCGCCCTCGAGCTTATAATTCTCCTCCTCGCCCACCGGATAATCGACAAAAAGGTGCTCCCATCCGGCAGCATCCTCTGAGAAATCGAAGGTGAACTGGAGGGGCTCTGAATCATCGCCGCTCGTCATCCAGAATCCAACGACGCCAACGAGGACGATGCAGATGATTCCAATTCCTATGTAATGTTTGTTGTGTATGTTTTCACCGATATGGGCGTGTCATTAAGCATTATTAAACGTTTTGAGATGCTTCAAAACGCTTTGAAGTCTTTAAATTGTGACTTTATCTCGTCATATCTGAAACAATGCGTAAGGTGGTCGTTCACCAATCCTACTGCCTCCATGAACGCATAGCATATCGTTGGCCCTACGAATGAGAACCCACGTTTCTTGAGCTCCTTGCTCATGTGCTGCGCCTCCTGCGTGTATGTGGGCACGTCATCGTAGGTGGAGAACGCATGAACGATCGGTCTGCCACCGACGAATTGCCATATGAACTTCGAGAACGATCCGAACTCTTCTTGTATGTCAAGGAAACAACGTGCATTGCGGATCGACGAGGCAATCTTCCTGCGGTTGCGGACTATGCCGCTGTCTGCTAGCAGGCGCGATACGTCTTCATCGTCGAACGAAGCGACCGTCTCTGGGTCGAATCCCTTGTACGCTGCACGATAGGCCTCGCGCTTGTTGAGAATCGTTTCCCAACTGAGTCCGGCCTGGGCCCCCTCAAGTATGAGGAACTCGAACAATGTGCGGTCATCAGTGGTGGGTACGCCCCACTCGTTGTCATGGTAGTCGATATAGAACTGATTGTCCGTATCCCAACAACGATTCAGAGATCCCATAGTATGGTATTGAATGTAGGTAGTATAAAAATAATGTCGTGCCAACGACCATAGTGAAAGAGGGCAAATATGGGGTTGATATGGTGCCCCCATCGTTCCTAACGCAACCGGCCAAATAAAACCGAAAAGTATATTAACGACCCGGATGCCGTTCACTTGGTACTATGTGTTCGAGCAGCGATGCTGGTGAGTGCTTTTTGGCACAGTGATGACAATCTTCTTAAAGTACCGACTATTCTATATTCTATCCTTGTAAATGGTGGGGTTAAATGAGCGTAGAACCACTTGATTTTGAACGCATTGAGAACAAATGGCAAAGAAAATGGGAAGAAAAGCGCATCTTTGAAGCTAATCCTGACGAACGAGAGAAGTACTTCCTTAACATCCCTTACCCGTACATGAACGGATTTCTCCACATCGGGCGCCTCTTTACATACCTGCGGGGTGAGGTCCTTGCGCGCTACAAGCGCATGAAGGGATACAACGTCCTCTTCCCCTTCGCATTCCACTGCACGGGCAGCCCCATCGTCAACGCTGCCAGGCGCATAGCCAACGGCGAGCATAAGCAAGTCTCGATACTGCGCAACATGGGCGTGGAGGAGGAACTGATACCTCGATTCGCAGACCCCGAGTTCTGGACGGAATACTTCCCCGAGAGGACGACAGAACATCTCAAGGGGATGGGTATGTCGATCGACTGGCGCCGCTCGTTCATCACCACCTCGCTTAATCCCCAGTATGACGCGTTCATAAAATGGCAATTCAGGAAGCTAAAGGAAGGCAACTATGTGATCAAGGGCGCGCATCCCGTCATATGGTGCAAGGAATGTCAAAATCCCGTGAGTGACCACAGTCGGCTCGAGGGGGAGGGTGAAACGCCACAGGAGTTCACGCTCCTCAAGTTCGCCTTCGATGACAGCTACATCATAGCGGCGACGCTTCGTCCCGAGACGGTCTTTGGGCAGACGAATCTCTGGGTCGATCCCGACTACGAGTACGTGCGTGTACGGGTCAACGGCGAGGAATGGATCGTGTCGAAGGAATGCGTTGATAAGCTCTATGACCAGGAAAAGGACATCGAGGTCATCGGTGCGGTCAAGGGACGTGACCTCATCGGCCAGACGGCCCGCGCACCTGCCATCGACAGGGAGATACTGATCCTTCCCTCTGCTTTCTGCGACCCTTGCAAGGGAACGGGCATCGTGACGAGCGTACCTTCCGACGCTCCGGATGACTGGATGGGACTCTACGACCTTCAAAACGATCCAGAGGAGCTCGAGAGGTACGGGCTCAGCAAGGAGGATATTGCATCTATCGAGCCTGTCGCCATCATCCGTTCCAAGGGATGGGGACCGCTTCCTGCCAAGGAGATATGCGAGAAGATGGGAATCGAGTCGCAGCATGACCGCGAGAAGCTCACCAAGGCCAAGAAGGAGATATACAAATCAGGATTCTACACTGGCGTCATGAACGACAACTGCGGCAACTATGCAGGCATGAGCGTCGAGGAGGCAAAGGTGTCCATCAAACAGATGCTCCTTGACGAGGGCGAGGCGGACAGGATGTACGAACCGTCTGGCGAGGTCGTCTGCAGATGCCTCTCACACTGCACTGTCAAGATCGTCAGGGACCAATACTTCCTCGCGTATGGAGACCCTGAATGGAAGGAAAAAACGCATCAGGCCCTCGACAGGATGGAACTCCACCCTCCGCTCATACGCAAGCAGTTCGAATATGTCATCGACTGGCTCAACAACTGGGCATGTACCAGGAAGGTGGGTCTTGGAACGACGCTTCCCTGGGACGATGACTGGATGATAGAATCACTCTCTGACTCGACCATATACATGGCATACTACACCATAGCGCATAAGATCGATGAGATCGATCCTGCTGACGTGGACGATGCGTTCTTCGACTACGTCTTCCTCGGCGTAGGCTCTGCCAAGGACGTCGCTTCACGCATCAAGAAGGATGCTTCGTTAGTCGAGGGACTGCGGGACGAGTTCAACTACTGGTATCCGTTTGACCTGAGGACATCGGGCAAGGACCTCATCCAAAATCACCTTACGTTCTGCCTCTTCAATCATGCCGCGATCTTTCCGCCTCATCACTGGCCGCGCGCCATGGGCGTAAA
>DSAJ01000063.1 GCA_011372835.1 Methanomicrobia archaeon
CGGCGGGTTCTACTGGATCGAGATCATGGACCACTTCATCAACAATTACGGGGTGACGCTCGTCTGCCTTGGCGAGGCGCTCTTCATCGGATGGGCATACGATGTGACTGACTTTCGCAAGTGGATCAC
Organism: Methanomicrobia archaeon; assembly: GCA_011372835.1. Taxonomy (GTDB): domain Archaea; phylum Methanobacteriota_B; class Thermococci; order Methanofastidiosales; family NM3; genus NM3. Next base: position 130 of record DSAJ01000063.1, read on the forward strand.
CGCTGTCTCCGCGTGGCGCCTGGGGCGATGGTGGGACTACTGCATAAGATTCTTAACGCCGCTTGTCATCGTCACGATCGTTGTGGCGAGCGCATGGGAGGACTTCCTCGCCCAGTTCGTGACGGGCGTGACGCAGACCTACGGCGACTTCCCTGCTGCCATCAACAACGGGGTGTTCTTGGCGGTTGTCCTTTTCATATCTATCCTTGCATGGGCCATTTTTCCTCGTCTGCGAAAGACCGTTGTGCAAGAAGTGGGATGAATCCTATTTGCCAAAGACCTTCTTGACAAGGTAGAGCGCAAGGAGTATGAGCACCAGTGCCAGGAGGGGTCGTATCAAGAGCGACGCAAGCATGATCGCACCCGCCAGGAGCGCCACTGCCACGAAAAAGAGAATCAGCAATATCGCAGTCCGAACAAGGTCATGACAGGAGATGCTCGTTAGCCTATAAATGATTTTCTTTTTTATGGGGCAACACCATAATGTATGTTGGTAATCGTTTGCATATATCGAGATAAGAAAAAGGAATATTTGTGTGATAGAAAAATTTATAAATGCATATTCATGCCCCGCTATCTGTTCTTAGGAGACAGGATTTGATTTATGGTGCGCATGATGCGTTTCTCGTTCATACGAAGACACTCGTTTTCACTCTCACTCGTAGGCGCTATCGCGATGCTGGTAGGTATCATACACCATGTGGGCGTCGGCGAGATCGCCTCCGCGCTCACGGAGGTCGACAAAGGCTATCTGGCAGTTGCGCTCATGCTGTATGCCGGAACGCTCGTTTTCACAGCGTCACGATGGGCCACGCTCATACGCCTCGTCCATGAGCGCGTGCACCGTGGGAAGATACTGCAATTCTCATTTATCGACAAGTTTGCAAATGCGTTCTTCCCGACCTCGGCAGTGGGCATGGCGGCGCGGTCGTACCTTCTACAGAAGGAATACGGCATACCGAAAACGAAGGGATTTGCCACCATCGTGCTCGATTACGGCGTTGATATCGTGGGCACGCTCCTCCTTGCCATCCCAAGCATGTTCATATTGCGCTCCCACCTTCCCGGCCCTCTTCAGACAACGATCGGGGCATGCATCTCGTCACTTGCCATCGCCACCGTTGGCATCGTCGTTGTCAACAGGCGCGTGACGCTTAATGGCGACGACAGGACCGCTCCGTTCAGATGGGCGCGTTTGGAGCGCCTCTCAAAGCACAGGCTGGGCAAGAAAGTGTTCGAGTTTGTCGCGACGTTTCGCCACATCGTCCACAATCCCCGTCGGGCATCGCGTGCGCTCGGCTATACGGCGGGGGTCCGCTGTTTCGAGGCCGTGCGCATGATGGTGCTCTTCAAGGCGTTTGGCATGTCGGTGCCTGTCTACTACTTCATACTCTTTGAGACCGCATGGGTTTTCATCGCCCCGTTCATGGCGACTCCTGGCGGCATCGGAGCGATCGAGTCCGGCAGGATCGCAGTGTTCTCGCTGATCCCCGGAATGAGTACGGGTGCCGTTGCCCCCGTCGTGTTCGTGGATCGATTCATCACGTTCTGGCTGATGGTGGCGATAGGCGCCGTTGCACTTGCGCTCTACAACAAGGATGCTGGCGTGGGTCGGTTCTCTCTGTCATTTCTGGGTTCTTCGGATCCGTCGACACGCTCCTCCTGAGACTGCACGAGGGGAAGCGTTATCTGGAAGTGTGCCCCCGGGGCATCGACGTCTTTTTTTAGTTGGATGTCTCCACCAAGCTCCCTCACGATCCACCTACTGATGTTGAGACCGACCCCCGAACTCTTGTTCATCCCGTAACTTGACCCTTCATGAAAGATCTTTTTTTCCTTTTCCGGCGGTATGCCAGTCCCGTCGTCGATGACGCCTATGTGGCACTCCTCGTCGCTGCGCTCGATGGCCACCTCGACCTTTGTGCTCTTCCCGTGCACGAGAGCGTTGTGGAAGAGATTGTTGAAGACGAACCCAAGCGCGTCATTTGCTTCGACAGTGCATGCCCCCCGTATCGATATGGACAGTTCCGGGAACGTTGAGGCGACCGATGCGATGAATGGATTGAGGTCGATGGTCTCATACTTGTACTCAGAGGTAATGAAGCTCTCGATTTTGTTGAACATCTTGATAAGGTCAATGCCCCGTTGCAGTGCTGACATACCTCTTTGTTGCAACTCATTTTCATTAGTCTCGATGAGCGAGACGTATCCCTGGGCTGCCATGATGCTATTGGCGATGTCATGGCGCACCATCTTGTTGTAGACCATGAGGTGGACGTTGAGTCGTTCAAGCGCCTTTTTTTCACGCATCTCTAGCGTGACATCACGAAATGATACGATGTATCCTTCAACGAATCCCTTGTCCTCCACCCCCTGCGCTGCACATGAGTAGGCGCGTGCGCCTTCATCCGTCATGACCTCATAATAACACGTTTCAGTGTCGTTATCGAGCATGGACGAGAGCGGTGGCAGTTCTCCAAGGTCCTCGTAGGTACTGTTGCCTGAAGTGGATTCATCTGTGGAAAAGAGATGTTCGGCAGCTTGATTCATGTCAACGACGTTCCCCTTGGTGTCGAGTATGATCAGCGCATCGCTCAACACACCAAAGACGCGGCGCAGCGCAAGTGGCATGATGTCAAGGAATCGTGATGAGAAGACGGCATACGCCAAGACGACCATCGTGATGAAGAAGAACGCGGGAGTGTAATCGATGCCGTTGATCGGACTGCCCAAACTGATGTATATGATGTTAAACGAGAATGGGACGACGATGCCTGCAAACACCACGTAGTAATGCTTCTTGTAGTAGGAGGGGGATTCCTTGATCCCGGAGACAATGAAGTATATGCCTGCCAGGATGAGTCCATACGAATATGTGATGTGTACCTAGAACCATGTCCCATACGTGCGCTGCACGTCGGCGCCTGTCTCGGTCAAGGTCATGCTCATCTCCTTCCATATGAGACCATGGGCGCCGTTCGTGAATGCTAAAGCGATGGTGGCGAACGGGATTATGAAAAGGAGATAAGAGCGTCGCGACCCAATGATGCTCCCCCTGCCGCTGTAGAGGGAAGCGAAGTGAAACAATGCCACTGGCAGCAGCGTGATGGGGATGTATGAGAATGCGTCGACCAGCGTCTTGTCCCCAAGTGTTGAGGCATGGATGAACAAGATCTCGAAAAACGACCATGCTGCGATGATTACCAGAACGGCGATGAACGCAGTTGAAAGGTGGGGCATCGCCGAGCCCGTGTGCACCTTCCAGACAAGCACTGATGAGATGAGGATAGTCAACAATAATGGTAAGACCAAAATCCATTCCATGTGCCCTAACTCCGCGCGCTCATTATGGGTCGAACGTACTATTATAACTTTTAATAGTTTGCGGGCATTCTGCCGTCATTTTGAGGACATAGGGCAGGAGATGCGATCAAAGTCCCTTGCGTTCCATCGATCCCCACGAACCCTGTTTTCGTATGTAGTCCTTGAGTCCGAGAAGCCTCCACCAGGAGTTGAGCTGCCGGTATCCGAAGTTTTCAAGTAATGCAAAGATGAAGAGCTTCAGGACGTCACGCTTTCGCTGGTATCGCTTGATCGTGAACTCCTCCATCAGGAGGGAAAACACCGACAGCAGCATCCCGATCACGAGCGAGAGCATGACAAAGAGCATGAAGACCCCGGCACTGATCAGTCCAAAGACAAACGACAGGGCAACGACGAAGTATCCCGTCGTCTCGATCACCGGTCCGAGGAGCTCGAAGAAGAGGAAGTAGGGCATGCCTATGAGCCCTATGGCCCCATATCTGGGGTTGCCCACCATGCGCCTGTGCTCATACATGGTCTCGGCAAGGCCCCGTTGCCATCGCCTCCTCTGCGTACGAAGCACGCGGCGCGATTCAGGGACTTCCGTCCAGCATACGGGGTCTGGCAGGAAGTATGCCTTGTACGACTTCTTCCGCTTGCGCATGTACTTGTGGAGCCGCACGACAAGCTCCATATCCTCGCCCACGGTGTCCGTCTTGTACCCGCCCGCATTGATGACTGTCTTTCGCTCGAACAGGCCGAAGGCGCCGGAGATGATGAGAAGGATGTTCAACTTGTTCCATCCCACACGACCGCATAGGAATGCTCGTATGTATTCGACGACCTGGAACGTGGCAAGCATCGACGATGGAAGGCTGACCCTTTCCACCTTGCCGTCCTTGATGGAGCACCCGTTGGCGATGCGCACTATGCCGCCGAGTGCTACGATCTTCTCCTTTCGGTCGAGATATTTCCGAACGAGCTTTCTGAGCGCATCTACCTCGATGATCGAGTCAGCATCGACGGCACAGAACAATGAACCGCGTGCGTAGTTGATGCCCGCGTTGAGCGCATCGGCCTTTCCCCCGTTGTGCTTGTCCACGACGATCAGGTGCGGTTCCTCGACCGAGCAGTATGTCATTTTCACCTGGTGTGTGGGGAGCTGTTCGTCGACGCCGCGCGAGCTTTCGATTAGCCTGTACCTCTTCCTTAGCACCTCCATCGTGTAGTCGGCTGAACCGTCGTTTACCACGACCACCTCGAGGTTGGGGTAGTCGTTTTCAAGGAACGACTTGAC
>DSAJ01000018.1 GCA_011372835.1 Methanomicrobia archaeon
GATACGCCTTCCCCCCTATGCTATGAAGGAGTATGAGCTCCCGAGGTCGTGGGAAGCAGCGGTGGGACAGGTCCTCCCTTGGCGTGCAAGACCAAACGAAGGCCGGTGAATGTCAGTCTGAGGCCTGTGGTAGGTCGCGTAGCTAAATACCGCGTGGGCCGATGCGTTCTCGCATCGGCAATCTACAGAAGATAGACTATAGGGGACCCACACCCGTTCACTTCTTGTTTCTCTTGTACTTTCTCTGCGCGAACGTCTCGACCTTGTCGAGCGTGTCGAGCTTGTTTGTTTCGAGGTATCCGTTCTCTATAGCGCTGTTGAGATAGTATTCCCCTGTCCTGTTTCGGGTGATGAGCGTAGTGAATCCCTCCCTGCTCCCGATGGACCCGGCGGATATGTCCGCATCCACCGCTGTGAAGTCAAGGCAGTGGGCACACCCCCTGCGCATCAGGTCCCGTGGGAGTGGAACGGTGACCGTATCGCCATTGTAGAGCTCAAGCAGCATGTCCTTTTTGATGTCGATGCGCTTGACGTCGGCAGGATGGACCGATGCATCCTTGAAAAGTTGCATCGCCCGTTCGTAGCTGAATATCTCAGTACAGAAGACGCCAATGAGCAATGCGACATGGTCCTTGAACCTGTTGAGCACGGAATTGTCGCTTTCCATCATCTTGCGCAATGCCTGCATGACGCATGGAGTACCGATGATGGCGATCTTTCTCGTTATGCCTGCCTCGATGATGTCACGAAGGGCAAGCAGTGATGGCGTGTACCAGATGTACTTGCTCCCTGCATGCGTGATCATCTCCTGCGGTGTAGAGAGGGCGATCGAGTACGTCTGCATGGTCGTGTGGTCCTGTCCTACGGTAACGACCCTGTCGATAAGCTTGCGCTCGAGCGCATTGTAGAGGATGGCCGTAACGGCCCCGCCACTTTGCTGTTTTTCTATAGGTATCGTGGATCGGGCCGCATAGGCGTTGAGGACTGGTCCGAGCCCGTACTTTTCCTTGTAGGTGTTGATACGAGGACAAGAGGAGTAACAGGCTCCGCACGGTACGTTGTCTTTTTCGTTCTTGCAGAGGTTGTATGAAACTGGCATCTCATTTGAAAAGTATAGCGTCTTCATGGGGCAGACCGTTGCACACAGGCTGCATCCCGAGCAAAGATGTGTGTTCCATGCCCGCTCCTTGAGTGATGTGTAGTTATGGGCCTCCATGTTCATCCCTCCATCGTGTAAAGATTGGAAAATGGTCGTTTACTGCTTGGCTGTATCTTCGTGAACGTGAGCTCATCGATGGAAATACTGCTGTCAAAGTGTTGATTATACTCATCGATCAACGCTGAGACGATGCTTCGATCTTCGTCGGTGAACTCCTTTTTCGATGCTGCCACGCCCAGGTCGTTGTCATCGACCACGCCTGCCACGTAGATGGTCCCTCCGTGTATGCCGGTGCCCACGTACGAACCCACTGGTTTTGTACAGTTTTGGCCAAGCACGACAATGATGCCGCCCGCCATGTACTCACCGAGGAATGAATAGGCGCTGCCACCGATGATGATGGTGGGAAAGCGCTCCTGGAACTGCTTCATATGTATGCCCACGCGGTAGCCGACACTTCCCTTGACAAAGATCTTTCCCCCGCGCATGCTGTGTCCCACGCAGTCGCCGGCATCGCCATCTACTATGATCGTACCGCTGCTCATCGTGTTGCCTGGCGCATGTTCGGCGTTGCCCCTCACATAGATGGTAGGGCCGTCCATGAACGCCCCCAGGTCGCCTCCTGCAACGCCGAATATCGATATGCGTAGTGTACGGTTCTTGATGCCGTCGGCGATGAATCGTTGCCCTAGCACATTCTTGACCGTGATGTAGTTGATCCCATCGTTGACGCTTTCTCGTATTTCCTTGTTGAGCGTCCTGTAGTCCTTACCCTTGGCATCGATTTGCTTTGCATCCTTGTGTTCCATATTTTCTATCACAGTATCACGCACCTACCGTCTTGACGTCGAGAACGTCGAGTATATTTTCGTCGAGAAGGTATCCACGCAGCCTGTCCCTGTTGCCCCGGAGGCTCTCTATGCTGTTGATGCCTGCCGCCCCCATGAGCTCCTTGAGCTCGTGTGTCCAGGCGGTAAGGAGATTGTGCACCTGCAATGCCCCACGTTCGGGATCGAGCCGCGAGACGAGGTCCTCACGCTGTGTGGCGATGCCCCACGGACACAGCCCCGTGTAGCACTTGCCGCAAACACGGCATCCCATCGCCACAAGTGCTGCGGTGCCCACATAGACTGCATCGGCTCCGAGCGCAATGGCCTTGGTGAGGTCTGAGCTGTTGCGCATGCCTCCGCTTGCGATGATCGATATCTCGTTGCGTATACCCTGCTTTCTGAGTTTCTCATCGATGCTCGCGATGGCCGCCTCGATGGGAATGCCCACATTGTCCCTCAGGACCTTTGGGGCGGCACCCGTACCGCCTCTGAATCCGTCAACGACCACTGCATCGGCATCCGCACGAGCAATGCCCGCCGCGACCGCGGCCGCGTTATGGACGGCGGCGATCTTGACGAATACCGGTTTTTCCCAGTTCGTGGCTTCCTTGAGTGCCCGGACGAGCTGTGCGAGGTCCTCGATACTGTAGATGTCATGGTGCGGTGCCGGGCTGATGGCGTCGGTACCCTCAGGCATCATACGCGTTTTTGATATGTCTGCGTTTACCTTCTCCCCGGGCAGGTGTCCTCCGATACCAGGCTTGGCACCTTGTCCCGCCTTGATCTCGATGGCAGCGGCGCGGTTGAGGTACGAGGGTTTCACACCGAACCTGCCTGACGCCACCTGCACGATGATGTTGTCCTTGTAAGGATAGAGGTCCTTATGAAGGCCGCCCTCGCCCGATCCCATGTAGGTGCCCAGTTCGCGCACTGCCTTTGCAAAGCTCATTTGTGTGTTAAGGCTGACGGCACCGTAGCTCATGTGTGCGACCATGATGGGTGTCTCAAGCATGAGATTTGGCGTCAACTGCGTCTCGAGGCAGACATCGTTTCCCTCGCCGCTTACCTTGAGCTGCTTTGGCTTCTTGCCGAGGTAGACGCGCGTCTCCATCGGTTCACGCAGGGGGTCTATACTCGGGCTTGTGATCTGACAAGCGTCAAGCACGAGTCTGTCGAATATGTTGGGATAGTACTTTGCGTTGCCCATTCCGCCTAGTATGACCTTTCCCGTGCGGGCCTGGTTATATATGTCCTCGCGTGCTTCCTCGTCCCAGAGGGGGTGTTGTCGATACTGGACGACCCTGCGCGAGATCGTGATGGCGTCTGCGGGGCAAAACGAGATGCAGCGATGGCACACCGCGCAGTTGCTGGGAAATGTGAGTATGCGGTCCCGATCCCTTCTGAAGACACCATATGAGCAGTTCTCCACACACCGTTCGCACAATCTGCAGCGCTGGGGATCGACATACACGTCGTACTTGGTAGGTATGAAGTTGGAGTTCATTGGACGTGCCCCTCCAGCTGATGTACCACCGGCTCGCCCGCGAGTGGATTGTATATCCTGTCAAGCGATGGTTCCATAGCTCGGATCGCCGCTTCTTCGCTTGATACATAGACCGTCCTGTCCTTGTTGCCCACGACAAGAGGCCTCAGCTTTATCCTGTCTGTAAGCGCGATGAAGCCGTTGGTATTTGCCACGACGATAGCAAATGGGCCGTTCATGGCAGCGGCCGAATAGGTAAGCCTGAGTGCGGTCTGTACGCCCCTGACGTTGGGGTTCAGGGCATCTATCTCGTTCCAGAACTTGGGCGCAAGCGCATTTCCCGTCAGTCCCAGCGGAAGCTGGTGTTTTCGTATGAGATGGTCAAAGAGATAGGTCACCACCTCGGTATCGGTCAGCATCGTGCAGTTGTATCCAAAGCTTTCAACGTAGCGTTTGTTTGTGCCATACGACGTGATCTCGCCGTTGTGGACAACACTCCAATCAAGCAGGCCGAAGGGGTGAGCACCCCCCCACCATCCGGGGGTGTTGGTCGGATACCTGTTGTGACCAAGCCACATATATCCCTTGTACTTCTTAATCTTGTAGAACCGTGCGACATCCTCTGGCCAGGCCGAGGCCTTGAAGATGCCCATGTTCTTGCCTGATGAGAAGACGAGCGCACCGCTGCGCTTCGCGTTTATGCGCATGACCATCTCCACGATTGCGTCCTGCTCGTTGTATTCGCGTCCCAGCAGTTTACGGGGGTCGGGCTTGAAGAAGTATCGGTAGGGTATCTTCTCGCCCTCGATCGTACCCTTCTCGGATGTTGGTATCTCTTCGGAATATACGATGTAGCCCCATCGCTCTATCTCCTGCTCCACATCCACCTTGGCTTCCTTGAGATTATCAAGGAAGACGTGCAGTGCGTAGTATTCCTTGAAGTCGGGGTAGATGCCGTATGCCGCATATCCTGCGCCCTGCCCATTGCCACGTTCGTCCATGAGCGAGAGACCTTCGGCGATCAGTGAACCGTCTATACGCTTGCCGTCCTTGTTGAGCATGCCAATTATACCGCACATTCTTATCACGTAATGCCATTACCGTTTTAGTGCCATCAAAGCTAACACATCGGTTGTTAGCGGTTGATAATTATACTAAGATTTATATATTTTTTCATTATAAAGGTATCGTTTTGTAAATTTTTTATTTATTTAAGATTTTTGAAAACTATTAGATTTATTTATTATTAATTAC
>DSAJ01000194.1 GCA_011372835.1 Methanomicrobia archaeon
CTCTTCAATGTAATAATAGTGATACCATGCTTTCGAAAGTACCTATCGACCTGTCCTCCATCAAGAAGGAGGACCTCGATAAAGAAATATTGCGAGCTGCGATCATAGCAGAGCTTGATGCCATCAACGTCTACGAGGAGATGGCAGGGTTGGTCACGAACGAGGATGTTCGCACAATACTGCTCGATGTGGCTCGAGAGGAGAAGACACACATAGGGGAGTTCCAGACGCTGCTCATGGAGCTTGATCCCGAGCACGGCCCCGAACTCGAGGCAGGAAAAGAAGAAGTGGAAGAAGAATTGGGAAGGAAGTAATTCCTTCCTATTTTTTATCTACTATTTTTATGAGGTGCCATCCGAAGTCGGTCTTAACAGGGCCAACGACACTTCCCTTGTCACCTTCGAAGGCGGCCTTTTCAAACTCCTTTACCATCATCCCTCGCTTGAACCAGCCGAGGTCGCCTCCACGCTTTTTCGACGGACACTCGGAGAACTCCTTTGCAAGCGATGCGAACTCGTCGCCTCCGTCAACGCGAGTGCGAAGTTCGTCTGCCTTACCTTTGCCCTTTACTAGAATATGTGATGCACGTACTTGTTGCGTCATGCAGTCACGTTTGAATACTCATATAAAAATATTGGGATAAAAAAGAAAGAAAAGGATCAATCGTCCTCTTCTTCGTATTCGGCCGGCTGTTTCGTATGGCCGCGGTCGATCTCGTGTGCAATGTCGACGAATCCATTAAGGATAAGATGGAGATTGGACGCATATTTTCGTGCCTGTTCGACGTCAACGTGTGGCGTCTTTCCGTCACGAAGGTCTTGCAAGTATTCCTCGAGGCGGACATAGATGTCTGCCACTTTCGAATACTGGGTAGCGAGTTGTATGCCGAGCGTGCGGTCCACGTCCCTGTTAGCAACCTCTTCCCTGAACTCGCGGAGGATGGTCTCTATCTCCCTGAGCACTTGTAAGGAGTCTTCAGCATAGGTGCGATCATTGATACCGTCGTAAAGTCGCTCGACACGCGAGCAGATTTTACCACTAAATACTTCTTCTACCTTATTCATCAAATACCTCCTATTGAAAACATAATGAACCGATGTGGTGTCCCATATCCTATCATATCGAACATTATAAAGGTATTTGCCCCGATGCGTGTCCCAGCGCACATACAGCGAGGATCATGCATCATCGATGACCTAAGCAACCATAGAGAATTCGCATTCCGCATTCATTTTTTGGCGTCACATGATACAGACCCGTATGCCATTCGTCTGGCATACCGCAATTGATTTAAAGATATGATGGAAGGTGGGTTCATGGGCACAGGGAAGAAAGTGTTGATCGTTTTGCTCCTCATGGCGTGTTCGTATGGTGCAGGATTCCTGACTGCTAGCGACGTCGCCTGGCAGGACGTGAGGTCCGCATTCGACGGATTGGGGGATGATATCGACCACGAGACCCCGTTCATATCGAATCCCCCCCTGGATTCGCTTGACAGGGTCTACGTGGAGGAAGTGGTCGATGGGGACACGATCGATGTACGCTTTCCGTCCCAGAAGAGCGAACGGGTGCGGTTGCTTGGCATCGACACACCGGAGAGCTATGGCGACAACGACCCGTCGAAGTGGCTTGGCATCGACGATGCCATCGTGCTCGATAGCTGGGGCATCAAGGCGAAGGAATTCACAACGCAGGAGCTTGCTCACTCTTGCGTCTATCTCCAGTACGATCCGGTCGCTGGTGAGCGCGGGTATTATGGCCGCCTGCTCGCCTACGTCATCCTCGAGAACGAGACGAACTTCAATGCCCTCCTTATCGAAGAGGGGTATGCGCGCGCGTACACCTCTGCCGAATGCGAGTACCTTGAGACATTCGTCGCACTCGAAGAGGAAGCCCAGGACAAGGGCAAGGGTGTATGGTCTGACGCATCATATGCTGCCAAGGAGGGCGTACAGATAGACACGATCAATCCCTATGAGGAATACGTCGTCATTACCAACTATACTGATGATCCCATAGAGATGGCCGGTTGGACGCTAGAGGACAAGGCCGGATACGTTTATTCGTTCCCGACGGGATTCGTCCTCGAAGCAGGGAAAACCGTTCGTGTCCACACGTTTGCGGGTGAGGACACAGAGACGTCGCTTTACTGGTCAAACACAGAAAACATATGGAACAATTCATCTGACGAGGCATACCTCTATGACAAGGCCCACTCCAGGGTCGATGAGTTCATATATTGATATCAGTCCTGTTCCTCGAGGGTGATGTGGGGCGTGACCGTTACCGTGGCAGTGAGGGAATTTGCAACGTAGCACCCCTCCTCCGCCATTGCTAGCGCACGTTTTGCCTTTTTCATCTCACGTTCGTCCCTGACCGATACGTAGACATCGATCGTTATGTCCGTGAATATGTAGTCGATGCCGTCTGGCTTGAGGATGCCGTGTGCTTCCGATCTGTATGACAGGAAACGCAGCCGCATCTTCTCTGCCACGCTTAAAAAATACGACATGAAACATGAATTGATCGATGAGACGAATAGGTCTTCAGGCGTCAGGATATGCGGGTGGCCCATGAACTCTGGTGCGACCGCGGTCTCAAGCGTTCCCTTCTTCTCGTCCTCGAACTCGATGATGCCCTTTTTCTTCTCGGTCCATCGTACGGTATTGACATATGTCTTTATTTCCATAATATCCCTCTTAACGTATCGTATCTACAGACAGTTGAGCCTTGCGTCATCAGCATTTATTATTTTCTGTGCCGTAGTCGTGCGGCATACGTCTGAATGCGCTTTTCGAGGGAAATGGTAGCATTGCGTATGGCTTGCAGGCTACGGATCACCTCGGGCTTTTGTTCGTTTTCCAGGGCCTCTGCCAGATACTCCGAGTAGTTGCCAAGGGTGACGAGTGGGGTCTGGACCTCATGGAACAGTTGTTTGGTGATCCCCTCAAGCTCTACGTTTTGTTCACGCACCTTCCTTAGGAGCTCCTCACGTTCCAGTTGCATTCGTCTGATCTCAGTGATGTCTATGATCACTTCTATCATACCAAGAAATGTACCTTCCTTTGAATGTACGGGATTGTCATTGATTAAATATGATGCTGTGTTAAATGAGTCTACTTCTGTATAGGATTGTTCATTCAAATCACTTAGATGGTTGTGCGATTGGAATGAGTGTTCGATCTGTAGAAGGTTCCATATCTCCTTCATGGGATAGCCCTTGATATCGTCCTCTGAGAAGTGGAATTTGTCCCTGACCGGTTTGTTCGCCCAACGAATCTTAAAGGATGGATCAAAAAATAGAACTTGTTCGGTGATGTTGTCAAGGACGGTGATTTTTTCTTTTTCCGATCTCCTCAATCGTTCAAGTGCCTCATGTGTCGCATCTTCATGTCTTTTTACTAGAAGATATATGAGCACCGTAGTGAACAGGACAAATGCTAGTCCCTTGATGGACTGGAGTTGAGTTATATTGAAGGAATCTATTTCCATCCATATGATAACCCTGTCAGACAGTAATATCCATAATGTGCATACAACAAGATAAATTAATGCTATTTTTCCAGCAATATGAGAAAAATGACCTTCCTTGGGCATTAATCAACACATATCACCTTATTATATATAATGTTTTATTACATTCGATAGATAAAATAGAAATAAATTATAGTGAATCTACGAGGTCCAAAGCTGCATTCAATGTTGCATTCCTGTCTTTCCCTGCAACTATCAATATTCCTTTGTTTGCTTCCTTTTCTAAGAATTCTACGTCACCTTCAGATGCAATCCATTTGTAATAGGAAGTTTTCCCTTCCTCCGCGAGCTTGGCCACAACATCATTTGCCATTGGGCCTCCGACGAGTACGAGGTTCTTGGTATGGGGCGGGCCTTCTGGAATCGTATTGTCTGTTGTCACCAGGGATTCCACATCGATATCGGCCGCATATGTTGTAACGGTCGGAAGATAGTACCTTTTTTTGAATATACCAATATATTCATCAATGCGGTAATCCGCTATTGTACCGTCGTTGATGTTCACGCAGAAATAATTGTCCCCATTGCAGTCGCGCAGTTCGACGAGGAGTTCCTCTGAACACATCGTTTCGGATTCTACCGGCGTTGCAAGCCAAAGCTCGAGCATGGGGTAACACTTCGAGGCCCCATACTCCAAAGCGATGGCATCAGCAGCATCGAAGTTTGGATTTCCCTCCACAAAAAGAGAGATATCATTATCGAGATCATTGCTGTCAATATTGTCTGCAGGAAAGATGTCAAGGTACCATTCCAGCTCGTTTACCCGTATTGTAGGTTCTATGGGTTGTTCACATGGCGAAGGATAGATCTGTTCTGTGAGCACACCGTAATCATCGAGCGCATACACAGTATATTCCACCATTCGAGCCCCTGAAGCAGCGATCATGGACTTGGTTATCCTTATGGCAAAGACGACCTCGCCCTTATATGTTGCATCATAATCCGACTCGAGAGTAAGCAGGTCTCCCGTGCGTTCAGCACATGCGTTATATGCGGGCATCTCTTTCGTACAAAATGCCACGACCCGGTTCTCGTCGTTGGCTGAATAGATCTCCCATCTGTTCGTCGCGGGGTCGTATACCTGGTACGGCCCATCGCCTTCATGTGGCGATCCAGATGCATAGTCCCCATACACGGACACGCAGTCATACGA
>DSAJ01000157.1 GCA_011372835.1 Methanomicrobia archaeon
CTATAATCTACTATAATTTTTGATTATAATAAAATATAATATGTCTCTATATTTTTTTATCAGGCAGCAATTATATATTTTTGAACCAACAATGAAGTTCTATGAGACACCTGATGGTAGCAGCGGTGCTCATATCATTCATTCTTGTGCCCATATGCGGGTGTATGGGTGGTGGCGATACTGCGCCGGAATCAACGCAACCCGCTTCCACGACCGTACCACCATCCACGACGAATCCGCCAACTACCGCACCAGCCAGCTATCGCATGATAGAAAGCTCTTACTTTATGCCCGCCTATCACTTTTCGATCTTCGAACCAGGCGACCTCATCACTATTCATGGACGTATAGAGAAGAACGACGAGCCTGCGGCTCATGAGGACTATGTCGTCCTGATCGATGGCGAGGTAGTGGTATCCGACGTATCGACTGATGAGAATGGCAATTTTTCAACAGATATCATCGCACCTGACGTCTCAACGTCCACACCTTATGAGGTCATCATATCCTTTGATGGTCATGATTTCAACAGGGGAACGTTTCTGGTCACGCCTGACAGACACGGCGTCATAGAGACATTTATCGTGGATGAAAGCATACCACGCGTCGATGACAGCGTGATATTGACCCTTGAGAAGGTGGAATCATGCGTCGGATGCAGCAAGGCATACTTTATCATAGATAACGACTCGGCGTCTGCCGTCCATATCCACTATCATAGGACATTCATAAAATGGGGCGAGGAGGAGTATACGCCCGTCATCATCGATGGGAGCAATAGTACCGCCAAGGTCGATGCCGATACCTCCGAGGCCGTGGTCATCACGTTTGAGCCCTTCCTGCCGGATGGGTCTGGACCGATGACGGTGCTGCTGGCAACAAACCTATGCGACACCAAGTGGGATATTGGTAATTGATACATCCGATCTGCGATATACTAAAGACTGATGTATTTCTCATAAGTTTGGTGTGAAGCGCTAATTCATACTTTTTTAAACATAAATATGATTATATCCAATAAATTTTACATAATTATTCTTGATAATTAAAATTATCCTTAATTTTTATCTAATAATTAATAAATCTATTGTTATTTTACCGAAACAATTAAATATTTTCCACGATAAAGGATATCACTCCAAAAGGAGGTAGATAATGCATGGCAAGAATTGTTAGGGTTGGAGGAATCCAGTGTTCATATCCCGGTACCGTTGAGGGAATGGTCAAGAAGCACGAGAAGCTTGTCGAGGAGGCAGGCGAGAACGGTGTTCAGGTCCTTGGCCTTCAGGAACTGTTCAACGGGCCGTACTTTTGTGCGGAACAGGAACAAAAGTGGTATGATATCGCAGAACCGGTTCCAGGACCCACGACGGACCGTATCGCCGAGATCGGAAAGCAGTACGATATGGTGACCGTCATCCCCGTCTATGAGGAGTCCATGGATGGCATCTACTACAACACCACCGCCATATACGACGGCGACGGCACATACCTAGGCAAGTTCAGGAAGATACACATCCCGCACACGAAGCCAGGATTCTGGGAGAAGTTCTACTTCAAGCCGGGCAACCTCGGCTATCCCGTGTTCCAGACCAAGTACGGCAAGGTCGGCGTCTACACGTGCTATGACCGCCACTTCCCCGAGGCGGCACGATTGCTCGGACTCGCAGGAGCCGAGATCACGTTCAATCCATCGGCCACCGTCGCTGGCAAGTCCCAGTACCTGTGGCAGCTCGAACAGCGCGCTCACTGCGTCGCGAACCAGTTCTTCTCCGTTGCCATCAACAGGGTCGGCATCGAGGAACCATGGAAGTTCGGGCGATTCTTCGGGAACACGTACGTCAGCGACCCGAAGGGCCAGATCGTCGCGGAAGGGTCTGAGGACAAGGACGAGGTCGTCTACGGCGACATCGATCTCGACATGATCCGCGATGTGCGAAACGATTGGCAGTTCTTCAGGGACCGCCGCCCAGAGGTCTACGGCGACTTGTGCAGGCTACTCCCCTAAACCGTCGACACTCTTTTGATTTTCACGTCTTGGTGGGTCCATGGTCAGCACTATCGTCATCGCACTCGGCGGCAACGCGATCCTTCAGGCTGACCAGAAGGGCTCATTCCAGGATCAGATGGCAAACATCACGCGCATAGCAACGCAGATAGCACAGCTCGTGCGTGCGGGACATCGCATCGTACTCACGCACGGCAACGGACCGCAGGTCGGCTCGCTCCTCATCCAGCAGGACGAGGCAAGCGACCATGTGCCCGCACAGCCGCTTGACGTGCTCGGTGCCATGTCGCAGGGACAGATCGGCTACATGCTCCAGCAGGCGCTGGGTAACAGCCTCTTCCCCGACGGCGTGCCCGTGGTGACGCTCATCACGCAGCAGGTCGTCGATCCCGATGACGAGGCGTTCGACCATCCGACAAAACCCGTCGGTCCCTTCTACACCGCTCGCGAGGCACGCCGCCTCTCGGTGTTAAAGGGATGGCCAATGGAGCACGTCGCCCCGCACCGCGAACGCGGATACCGCAGGGTCGTCCCCTCGCCACGCCCACTGCGCAGCGTCGAGGCGCCGGCCGTGGCGACGCTTATCCAATCAGGGGCCGTTGTCATCGCATCGGGCGGCGGCGGCATCCCCGTGCGGGAACTCGACGGAAGGCTCGAGGGGACCGAGGCCGTGATCGACAAGGACCTCTCGGCGCAGCAGCTCGCAGAGCAGGCAGGCGCCGACGTGCTCATGCTCATGACCGACATCGAGCGCGTAAAGGTGCACTACGGAACGGACAAGGAGGAGGACATCGCCTCGATGAGCATCGACGAGGCACGGCGCTACATGGCCGAGGGGCACTTCCCCGAGGGCACGATGGGGCCAAAGGTCAGCGCGTCAATATCGTTTGTCGAACGGTCTGGCGGAGTGGCCGTCATCTCGTCGATAGAAACGATATGCGAAGCGTTCGAGGGCATCACGGGAACGAGGATCACGAAGTGACGCGGGCGCTATGCATGCGTTGAGGAATAGAATAATTTTCTTTTATATCTTTTAGATTTAATTATAATGTAATAATATTATTTTTTTCTTCATTTAATCCTATATTCTTTCTTTTTCACCGAAAATTATAAATATTGATGAGAAAGAAATACCTCTACCTGTTTGCGCTCTCGCGAGTGACAACTGGCCCCCTGCGTCGCAGGGGGAATAAGTGGAGGATTTCATATGGAGGAAGACTATGCACAGATGGAGAAAAATTACGTGATGCGGACATGGGCCGCTCAGCGTAATGTCAACGTGCTTCCAATCAAGGATGCGGAAGGGGCGTACTTTACCGATATCAACGACAAGAAGTACATGGACTTTTCTTCACAGCTCATTGCAGCAAACTACGGCCACAAGAATCAAAAGGTCAATCAGGCTATCATCGATCAGCTTAATATCTATTCATACATGGCACCAGGCCTGGGTTCTCCCACACGTGCCAAGCTGGCCAAGAAGCTTACCGAGATCGCGCCTGGAAACTATCGAAAGACGTTCTTCTCGACAGGCGGCGCCGAGGCCAATGAGGGGGGCGTGAAGGCAGCCAAGTACTACACGGATGCGTTCAAGATCATCTCGCGCTACACGTCATACCACGGCGCGCTCGGTATCAGCATCTCGCTCACCGGCGACCCGAGACGGTACACGAAGAACGAACCGGGCTATCCCGGCGTGCTCCACGCCGTTGACCCGTACTGCTACCGTTGCCCTTTCAAGTTGACCTTCCCCGAGTGCAATCTGCTCTGTGCGGAGGCGATCCGCGACCAGATACTCATGGAGGGCAAGGACACGGTCGCCGCGCTCATGCTCGAGCCCATCGTCGGTTCAAACGGCGTCATCGTGCCGCCGCCAGGCTACTACGAACGCATACGCGAGATATGCGACGAGTTCGACGTCGTCTGGATCGACGACGAGGTCATGGCGGGATTCGGACGCTTCGGCAAGATGTTTGCCATCGAGCACTGGGACGCGTCACCGGACATCATCACCATGGCAAAGGGCCTCACCGGCACCTACGTGCCGCTTGGCGCAACGCTCATGAGCGACAAGATATCCGACTTCTTCGAGGACAACATCTACGTCCACGGAGCGACGTATGCGGGCCACCCGCTGGCATGTGCCGCAGGCCTTGCATCGATCAAGCTCTACGAGGAGGAAAAGCTCATCGAGAACGCGCAGAAGCTCGAGCCGGTCTTTGAGAAGCGTCTCAACGAGATCAAGGAGGACCACAAGTCTGTGGGCGACGTGCGCGGAAAGGGATGCTTCTGGGGCGTTGAGCTCATCAAGGACTCCAAGACGCACGAGCCGGCATCAACGCGCGACGAGAAGTTCGCGCCGGGTCCTACGATACCGGGACGCGTACAGCAGGAATGCTTCAAAAACGGCATCTTCTTCGTGCAGATGATCTCAACGCTTCTGCTCGCGCCGCCTATCATCGTCTCAAAGGAGGAAGTGCTCAAAGGGCTTGATGTCGTCGACGAGGCGCTCAAGATATCAGATAAGGAATGTAAGTAAGGAGTGAGTGATCATGTCAGAGGTATTGCGTTCGATCGTGGCCGACACCGAGGGGACTCGAAAGCGTCCCCTTGCAAAGAACTGTTTCGTTGGCGTCGGCTGCCAGGCGAACGCAGTAAGGAAGATAGAA
>DSAJ01000054.1 GCA_011372835.1 Methanomicrobia archaeon
CATATCGCCCTCGCTAAGCTGTGCCGTCTATGTCGACGACCACGATCCGCTGAGCGTCTTTTCGTTTTACCGATACCTCGACGACATGGCGCGTGCGGCACTCTCGATGCAAGGAACCATGAGCAGCTATATTGGCGACGGCATGCGCCTACGCCACCTTGCACGAGCCGAACATGGGCGCGGCCTTGATGTGATGTGGAGGGTCAAAGATGCGTTCGACCCGTCACACATACTCAATCCGCACAAGATCTTCCCAGATGATATCGAGCGAGGGAGACCACCATGAACACATACCATATTGACGCATACAAGGACGACATCTACACGTGTGTTCGTTCGCGGTGCGGATTTTGCTTTCATGCCTGCCCCGTCTTCCTCTCGAAGGGATTTGAGACCTACACGTCGCGTGGCAAGTGCATGATCATGAAGGCGTTCCTTGAAGGCAAGCTCCCTGCCTCGCAGGGACTTGCAGACCGATTCGCACTCTGCACGACGTGTGGATACTGTACGTCGGTGTGCGATGTCGACAGGCCAGAAATATTCAATGCGTTTCGTGAGGACCTCAGGGACGCAGGCTATACCATACACCGTCATGACGAGATAAAAGAGACCGTAGAGAAACAACACTCCCCCTATGGCTCGCCCGATGAGTCGCTGGCATCGCGATTCGCATGGAAGATCGACCATGGCTCACCCCTTCTCTACTATGCGGGGTGCACGGCACGTTACCGCGAGCGCGCCATCGCCGAGGCGATGATGATGGTCCTTCCCTCTTTTGACTTCCTTGAGGAAGCGATGTGCTGCGGGTCCGTCCTTTACAGGACAGGCTACAGGGATGACGCTATGCGCCAGGCGCGGGCATTGGTCAGCCGCATCGAACGCTACTCGACCGTCGTGACGACATGCGCAGGGTGCTACAAGACACTGACCAGGGACTACCCCGTCATGGGCTTGCAGATACGGCCCGAAGTGCTGCACAGCACACAGTACCTCGTGCGCGAATACAAGGAGGGGCGCCTCGCTCTCTCGCCTGTCGGCAAGGGGACGAAGGTCACCTATCACGACCCGTGTCACCTGGGCCGGGGAACGGGGGAGTACGATGCACCCCGAATACTGCTCGAGGCCATGGGATATGAGGTCATCGAGATGGAACACGCGCGTGAGATGGCGCTTTGCTGCGGAGCTGGGGGCGGCCTCAAGTCAATTAATGACACCATGGCAACGAGGATAGGCTCGATGCGCATGGACGAGGCCAAACGAACAGGGGCTTCGCTTCTTGTCACCGCGTGCCCGTTTTGCGTACGCAATCTCCGTGACGCGGGAGGGAGCGAACTTGACGTGGTCGACATCACCGAACTCATCGCCCAGTCGGCACGGCATGAAAAATGATGGCAGAAAACGAGTAAGTGTTATAAAGCTCATCGACAGCATATGGTATGGGGGGTCAACGTGCGCAACACCGTACTCTTTGCATGCATATCACTTCTAGTCATCGGGATGGCGCTTTGCGGATTCGGCCAATCGCAACCAGATGCGCCCGTGTACGTGCTCGAGCTGGACGGCGAGATCAACAAGGCGACAGAGGAGATCATCGTCAATGCTATCGAAAGGGCCAACGACGAGGGTGCGTACGCGTTCGTCCTTGCGCTCAATACCCCCGGGGGAAGGACCGATGCGATGTTTAACATCGTCGAGGCGATGCAACAGACATCGATACCGGTCCTCTACTTCGTCCACCCCAAGGGCGCGATCTCCGCCTCGGCGGGCACCTACCTCGCCATGGCCAGCAACATGATCGGCATGGCGCCGCTCACGACGATCGGCGCATGCGAACCCATCCTCGGATACGATCCGACTACAGGCGATGTGATAGAGGCACCGCAAAAGATACGCGAGTACTACACCGCCGTGATGCGCTCCTATGCCGAAGACCACGGAAGGGACCCCGAGGTCGCGGCGCGATTCGTCTCGGAGAATCTCAGCCTCACCCCCGACGAGGCGCTCGACCTTGGCATGGCAGATGTGAAGGCCGACGACATTGCTACGTTCCTTGACGCAGTGGACGGCTTGGAGATCAAGGGCACCGTAAACGGCGAGAAGGTCGTGCTCGATACCGCCGGGCGCGAGACCGTCTCGATCACGCTCTCACTCAAGGACCGCATCCTCATGGCCATCTCGGACCCCAACATCGCCTACCTGCTCACCACGATAGGGATGCTTGGCATCGTCTTTGGATTCCTGACGCCCGGTATCGGCATTCCGGAAGTGGTGGGAGTGCTCTTCCTTGGGCTCGCCGTGATCGCCAATGGATATGTGGGATTCGAGTATGGGGGGATCCTCCTCATCGTGCTTGGATTCATATTCTTCATAGCAGAAGCGCTCACGTCGACGTTTGGCCTCTATACGGCGGCGGGCACGATATCGTTCGTTGTGGGATCGCTGCTGCTCTTCTCGGGCACGCCAGGAGGAGAAGGGAGATTCTTCAATGAGGAGTCGGTACGCATGTTTTGGTTAAGCATTGGAGTGATGACGGTCCTCATCGTCGGATTCCTTGTCTTCGGGCTCCAGGCCGCGCTTCGATTGCGTAGGACAGCGCCCACGACGGGAAATGAACAGATGTTACAAGAAGAGGCAACGGTCATAGACGACCTCGACCCCGCAGGTACCGTACGAATACATGGAGAGCTGTGGAACGCTCGTGCTAACGAGCGCGTGCCTGCGGGAGAACGTGTGAGGGTCGTGGCCGTTGATGGATTGACGCTCATCGTTGAGAGAAACGAAGTAAAGGGAGGTGAAAACACATATGGTTAGTTTCGTAGGGGACTCATTCACTATATTGCTTGCTGTTGTCATCGTTGTCGTTGTGATACTCGCCGCGGCGATCAAGATCGTGCCGGAGTACCAGCGAGGAGTCATATTCCGGCTTGGAAGGCTCCTTGGCGCAAAGGGTCCGGGCATCTTCTTCATCATACCCATCATCGACAAGATGTATCGCGTCGACCTGCGTACTGCGGTGCTTGACGTGCCCGTTCAAGAGGTGATAACGAGGGATAACGTACCCGTTCGGGTGAACGCCGTCGTTTACTTCAGGGTCATGGAACCCACCAAGGCGGTCGTGCAGATCGTCAACTATCGAACCGGTACGTCCCAGATATCGCAGACCACGCTTCGCTCGATCATCGGACAGTCGCAGCTCGACGAGCTCCTCTCCAACAGAGAGGCGATCAACAAGGAGCTTCAGAAGGTCATCGACGATGCCACCGACCCATGGGGCATCAAGGTCTCGGCCGTCGAGATAAAGGACGTCGAGATACCCAAGTCGATGCAGCGTGCGCTTGCGGCGCAGGCAGAGGCGGAACGTGAACGAAGGGCCAAGATCATCAACGCCCAGGGTGAGTTCCAGGCCGCTGAAAAGCTTGCTGACGCAGCAAAGATCATGGCCAAGCATCCGATAACGCTGCAGCTCCGTACGCTTCAGACGATACAGCAGGTAGCAACGGAGAACGCATCGACCATCGTATTGCCATTCCCCATGGAGATGCTGCGCATACTCGACAAGCTAGGTGGCGGAAAGGAGGAATGATCCCTCTTTTTCCGTTTCTTTTTTCTTTCCACTTTTTCATACGGCTAGGTTGATACCATGCATCACCTATGTGGCAGGTACTACGTTGGCGACATCTACGACTGCTTCTACGGCGATAACGATGAATGGGCCGTCGTGCATGCCTGCCCCCTGCCATGCTTCCACCATGCCGTGACAAGCGGCGCACGACATGATGGTTCCATGATCGTGGCTGAGCGTGGTTCGCACCTGTTTCTCAACGTGCGCGACTGGGAACAGCCTCCCCCCGATCATTTCATGGACACCATCATTTCGCGCCTTATCTCCTTCGTGGACGCGCAGCCGCCATCCCGTGCCATCCTTTTTCATTGCCACGTTGGTATCTCGCGTTCGCCCTCGCTTGCGCTCATCATGCTTGCGCGTGAAGGCCACATTTCCGATTCGACATACGCATCGGCAAAACGGCACATGCAACGAACCTACCCGTTCTTTTTCCCATCGTCTGGCATCGAGCACCACCTGAGGAAGCGTTGGGACTCGCTTTGCACCGATGATTGCCCGTCACACTACAAAGATTTTTAAACTGCCACACTGTTTGCAGACTCATTCCCAAACGGCGGTAGATGCATGGAAGCCACAGTGACATGGAAAGCATACCTTGATCTCACGAGGGCGCACTTCTCCATCGTATGGCCCCTTCTTATATGTGCAGGCCTTTCGCTCGCAACGACCTCTCACGGCACAGCAAGTGCGCACTACTACCTGCACGTAGGCACCATCGGCCTGTTCGGATTCCTTGCAGGACTTGTGCAAAACGACATCGTCGACAGGACGATAGACGAGGATGAACCGGACGAATCGCTCACGCGCTACTGGCGGCCATTCAAGGAACGCCCCCTCGTCACCGGCAGCATATCACTCCGAGCTGCGCTCGTGCTGTTCCTGTGTCTTGTCATCGCAACGACATGCCTCGTGGTCCTCCTGCCCTATCCCCATAATGTCTACATACTTGCGATCATGGGGTATGCCTATGCAGCCGAATACTTCTATCAGACGAAGAAACGCCGGCAGCCGCTTCCTGTTGCGCAGCTAGTGGGAAGGACCGATCTCGCAC
>DSAJ01000169.1 GCA_011372835.1 Methanomicrobia archaeon
CATCATATGCGCTTTCCTGGGCGATACGTGATGCGACCGCCGGCAGCTCGTACGCTCCAGGCACCATCACGATGTCGATGTCATCCTCCAAAGCCTCGTGGCGCAGGAGGCAGTCGATGGCGCCTTCTTGCAGTTTCCTGGTGAACATTTCGTTGAATCTGCTCACGAGGAGCGCCACCCTCATTCCGCGCGCCGAGAGGGTTCCCTCAATAGTCTTCATCCGTTGCACCCTCCATGATCTCTATCGGACCCAGCATATGCCCGAACCGCTCGTGTTTTGTGCGCATGTACCGCAGTCCCTCCTCGTGAACGGGCACCTGGAGCGGTGCGTGGACGACGTCGATGCCGTATGCATCGAGATCGCCTATCTTTTGCGGATTGTTCGTGAGAAGAAGGATCCGTTTTACTCCCAGATCCGAGAGTATGTGCCCTGCACCATGGTAGCTTCGTGCATCGGGGGGGAATCCAAGCGATTCGTTGGCCTGGTAGGTGTCCTCTCCGCCGTCTTGCAGTTCGTATGCCTGCAGTTTGTTGTGCAGCCCGATCCCGCGCCCTTCTTGGCGCAGATAGACGAGCACGCCGGCCTCGCTCTTTCCGATAGCGTTGAGCGCGGCCTCGAGCTGTGCTCCGCAGTCACAGCGAAGCGACCCGAGCGCATCACCTGTGAGGCATTCCGAGTGCACACGCACGAGCACGCGATCTGCATTGGCGAGATCGCCTTTGATAAGGACGACATGGCACTCGCCGGTCGATTGGTCCCGGTAGCTCCTGCCCTCAAAGGCCCCGTGGCGCGTGGGCGCGTGGAACACCGCCTCGCACCGCACGTGTTCCTCCGCACGCCTCATGTAACGTATGAGATCCTCGATCGTGATGATCTTGAGCCCGTGGCGCTTCGCGAATACCTCGAGCTCCGGGAGCCGGGCCATCGTTCCATCATCATTGAGTATCTCGCATATGGCGCCTGCAGGGGGCAATCCCGCGAGGCGGGCGAGGTCGACCGACGCCTCGGTGTGGCCAGGCCTGCTTAGAACGCCACCCTCTCGCGCCCGAAGGGGAAAAACGTGCCCTGGGCGCCTGAGGCACGCGGGCGCTGTCGTGGACGATGCAAGCGCCCGTATCGTCGTGCATCGCTCATGTCCCGATATGCCGGTGTCCGTGGAGGCCTCGTCCACCGATACGCAAAACGCTGTGGCATGTGGGTCGGTGTTGTCCTTTACCATCTGGGGAAGGTCAAGCGCCCGGGTCCTGCTCGCCTCGAGCGGCACACAGAGCAGCCCCCTTCCGTGCGTTACCATGAATGTGACGTTCTCCGGCGTGGCCAGTGCCGCCGCCATGACGAGGTCGCCCTCGTTCTCGCGATCCTCGTCGTCGACCACGATGATCATCTTTCCTTCTCGAATGTCCTCTATCGCCTCTTCTATCGTTGCCAATGTCATCATATTACCTCAAAATCCGTTTCGCTCCAGCATCTCAGTGGTGGTGGGAGTGCCACGAGTGTGGGCAAGGATGCGTTCACAGTACCGCGCCAGGATGTCGTACTCCACGTTCATCCTCCTGCCCACATGCTGTGTTCCAAGTGTCGTGTGTGCCGTCGTATGGGGCACAAGCGACACCCATGCGCTCTGTGGACCAACGGATGAGACCGTAAGGCTCACACCGTCGAGTGCGATGGACCCCTTGTGCGCGACGAATCGTGTGTCGGGAAGCGAGATGCAAAGCCATCGTGCGTTTCCCTCGGAGCGCATGTGCGTCACGGTACCGACCGTGTCGATGTGTCCCGTGACGAGGTGACCCCCAAAGCGTCCTGCACCGGTCATGGCCCGTTCAAGATTTACCGCATCGTTGCGCTTCAGCTTGGATAGTGTCGTTGTCCGCAGCGTCTCTGGCATGATGTCCATGGTCATCATTTCACGGGATACCTCCCGAACGGTCAGGCACGCTCCGCAAACGGCAATGCTGTCGCCCACACGCGTTCCCTCTGCTATCTGCCGCGAGGCCACGCAGATCGCACCACCCCGGGCACTATGGTGCGCCGACACGACAGTCCCCACGTCCTCTACAATGCCAGTAAACACGCATGACACCTCTTACATGCGTCAAGAGCATTGTTATTATATAATTTTGGGTAATTAATCATAAATGAGTAAAAAAGAGTTCTATGGCGCCGCTCTCAGAACACGTTGCATCAGATACGTTCGAGGATGGGGCGCGCCATCGTGAGGAGCGTATCCATATCCAGTTCCTCGTCGCCCGTCGCGGTCGCCAGAAGGTGGATGACGATGTCCTTTTTTGCCAGGTCGATGAAGTAGTAGGTGCGCTCGTCGCTCTCCCTGACGTTTACCCGTGCCCTGCAGTCGTCGAGGTCATCGCCCTCAAGATCCCCTTCAGGCACGAACGTCCATCCTTCTTTTGAGAACATCTCGTCTATCTGTTCATGCGTGTACCTTTCCACGATTTGAATGATGTTGCCCAGAGGGTCCTCATCATCATCCACGTTCCAGAAGACGGCAAAATCATACTCGATTGGCTGGGGCGCTTCGTTTGCCGCGCCATCAGGCCCTGCAGGCACGAACGTCCAACTGTCCCCCATCTTAGGGTCAACGCCGATCCCCCCAGGCACGAACGTCCATCCTTCTTCCATCTGCTGAGCGATGAAATACGATGCCGGAACGTCAGTGGAAGTGAGAAGGAGGTCCCCAATGTCTCCCTCGTAGGTATCATTACCCGATGCGGGACCAGCGATCACTGCTATCACTGTTATGGCGGCCACTGCGATAAGAAGGAGATAGTGCTTCATCATGCTTTTATTCCTGTTTTAGTCATATATACCTTGTGCCTGTGTTGGCATCATGGGAATGGGTAGTGCTTCGCGTATCGTATGAATACGCACTGCGGTATGCAGTCGAAGGCGAGAATGCGCTGTTGTTCCCCCTGCCGTGCAATCATGTGCAGGACGGTGTCCCGGGCGTGTGATGCTGACGTCTCGGCGTATTCCTCATACCATTCGGCAAACGATTCGAATGACCTTCTCATCGCGATCCCCCATATCTCGTCCCATTCTTTCGCACCGAGGAGGAGCTCAAGTTGTGTATTCATCGCTGCAAGCTCTTCCTGCAATACCGCTTCATGCGCGTCTACCTCCTCGGGAGGCATGTATCCGTATCCTTGCAGAGCGGTGTCGTCGATGAGGAGCATGTCGTTGTCAAGAGGCACCGTATGTGCTGCCATCGTTGCAACGATGGCGTGATTGTACATCCCCCATGCCTGGTATGCCGCACAGCGCAGGTAGTCTTCAATAGCCGCCCGCATCTCGTTTTTTTGCCGCTGCGACCATCCGCCCCCCTGTGCGAGGAGCATCATCACACGCTCCCTTGCCTGCACGTACTCCTCATCTGCGTCAGGCAGTCGATTGGACCATAGCGCTTTCGTTTCATGCACCCTTTCAGCAGAGTAGGGACTGCCGGCAATGGGGGTCATCCACATCGGACAGGAATCAGGCGGGTCGTGGTATACACATCCGATGCAGTAAGGGTCGCACCCCCTTACGATCACGTCGCTTTCCTGCGACTGGGAGTAGAGTTGCGACCCCAGGACCGTGTATACCGACCGTTCGCTCATGGTCGCATATTCTCGCACGAATGAGAAATACGACTCGAATAGCGCCATCGCCTCACCACATGTGGCATCTCCACCCCGTAGGCGTTTCACCATCGCATCGATGTCTGACTCCAGTGCCGTGCGCTGTTGCACGTACATGTCGAGGCCGTCAGGGGAAATGCCTCCGTCCGGATGCGCGAAGGGCACGCGGGCCTTGTCGATGAGGAGCATGTCGCCGTCGGCGGGGGCCGAGCGATCGAGGAGCACTGTTGCCGTTGTACCTTCCGAGGTACCGAGCAGATAGTATGCGAGGACTTCATCGTAGCATGCCATCACCCCCTCCAGGTCCGTTGCATCGTTTGTGGCAATCGCGATCCTCACTGCCATCTCGAACTGCCCCTCAAGGTCTTCAAGCATATGTTCGGTGCGGGGCATCTGTTGGTCCCATGCATCCTGGACCGCCGCGACATGTGCTGCGGAGAGAGGGATGGCCCCCTCGGGCATGAGCGGCGTGGTCGTTGGGAGGGTGTTGTCGGATTGACCCATGCACCCGGAAAAGAAGACGACTCCTAAAAGGATCACCACTGCGATCCGGGAGGTGTGCATGCTCCTATTTCATTGAATTGAACTATATAAATTATCTCTTTCGTGCATAGTCACGTTACCCGTGCTCTTTGATTGTGCTTATATGAGACCCCCGATAAACGTCCTTTCATGGGAAGCGGTGTGGTGCCACAGATCGTGTGGGCGATGAAGGTCAGAAAGGAACGACGACGACAACTGGTGGATTATATCGAAGAAGTTGGAAGCAGATACCCTGAGG
Organism: Methanomicrobia archaeon; assembly: GCA_011372835.1. GTDB lineage: Archaea > Methanobacteriota_B > Thermococci > Methanofastidiosales > NM3 > NM3. The sequence goes on from DSAJ01000169.1 coordinate 4,421, forward strand.
GGTGTCCGCTCCTCCTGCTTTATGACTTCATCTTCATGTGGCACCTGAGCACGCGGTGGCTCTATGACATGCTTGCACAGTTGCGATACGAACGGGTCGTCGTATGCCCGCGCCCCTTTCACTACATCGTTGTGCGAAAGGGGGGATAATGCATTCTCCTCACTTTAGGAACGTTGAGAGTTGATTGCGGTTCTTGAGAAGTTTCATCCTGGCCATGATGCTCTCAAGCCATAGATTATAGC
>DSAJ01000038.1 GCA_011372835.1 Methanomicrobia archaeon
GTCGAGGACATGTCGGATGACGCACGAGAGGTGGTCGTTCGAAACGTGCCCTCAAGCGTCCATCCAGGGGAGTCATTCTCCTTTGGATTCGTGATAGCAAACAACGAGGGCGCATCGCAGACGTACAGATGGGCGGCCTCGCTTGTCGACCAGTCGATTTCCGGCGAGGTCGATATCGACGACAAGACATCGCAGCGCGTGACGGTTGCGTTCACCATGCCTGACGTCGACGTAGAGGGGCGAACCGTCACCGAAACGTATACCGAGACGCTCATCGACCACGAGCGGGAGGTAATCGCCTTCGGGGACGACATACGTTCGGTCACACTTCTGCGCGATGGCGAGCCGTATGAACATATGCTCCGTCTGCGACTGTCAGTCGTCCTCGAACGAGGATACAGCATACATTACTGGGTATCGCTCGATGATGAATGAATCCAATACCGAGCTCGCGCTATGACGATACTTATGAGAACTGAGAGAGACCCAGTTGCAGCCTCAGATGGAGATCGATTGTCCGTTTCTCATCACGAGCGCCTGGCTGCCTATAGCATAGCCTTCCTCGTTGCAAAGCTCGGCCATCGACATGAGCATGTCGGGGGCACCGTGGCAGGGAAGGACGTAGTCGGGCGAGAGCGTGCGTATCATCTTGCGATGCTCCTCCCTACTTGCGTGTCCGGAGACGTGGAGGTTCTTCACGACGCGAACATCCTGCATTTTGAGCTTGGTCTCAAGACGGTAGCGGGCAGCCATGTTGAGGGGGTTTGGCACGACGCTTGCGGAGAAGATGACGGTGTCATCCTTGCCAAACGTATAGGGGAGCTTCCTGTCCGTGATGCGCGAGAGGATGGCGTCCTGCTCGCCCTGTGAACCGGTGGCCAGGACGACATATTCGTCCTTTTTCTTGTTGATCTCCCTGAGCGTCGACTCGAGCGCATCGCGCTTGCGTATCATCTGGACCGGTTTGTCGATGATGCCCATCTCGAGTGCCAATCCGTAATATTTGCAAAGCGACTTACCGACGAGCACCGGCTTTCGCCCGATGCGCTCGGCCTCATCGATGATGGTGAGGATGCGTTCCACCTGTGAGGAGAACGTCGATGTGACGATGCCCTTGTCCGAGTCCTCGATCATGCCCATGTAATCGCTTACCAACGTGCGCGCGACCTTCTCAGAAGGCGTGATACCCTCGTTTTGCACGTTCGTGCTGTCGGTGATGAGGATCTTGATATCAAGCTTTTTGAGCTCTGAGAACTTGAGGGGTTTTTGCAGTCGTTGGTGGTTGTCAAGCTTGTAGTCCCCTGTGAAGAAGACGTCGCCCTCGGACGTCGAGACGACGACACATCCCGCTTGAGGTATGGAGTGCGTTACGGGGAGGATCCTGATATCGAACGGTCCGATGGTCACTGAAGAGTCCTGCACCTCGAAGAGGGGGTTTGGCATCGGCTTCCTCTCCTCTTTGAGTATGGAGGCCACGAGCTTGAGTGGGTACGGTTTACCAAGTATGGGGCACTTGAACCGGCGGGCAAGGCGCGCGATGGCCCCGATATGGTCGAGGTGTCCGTGTGACACGACGACGCCCACCACCTTCTTTCGCTTCAATGGGGCTATGTCCGGGATCGCACCGATCCTGTTCAACTCCTTCGTGGACGTGTCCTGGAGATTGGTATCCTCGCTGATCATGATTCGATCGAGGCGGATGCCCATGTCAAGTATGAGTACTTTCTTATCAACTTCGATGGCGGTCATGTTCTTTCCTACTTCCTCATAACCACCCAATGCGTAAACTTTCATCTAATATCACCTTTTCGTGCCAGGTATTCAACAGAGAATCCGCGTTCAAACAAATAATCTCGCGTCGTGCCGCCCACGACCACCGGTACGTTGCGGAGGTCGTTGATGGAGGCTGCTCCCACAAGGAACATCGTGACCTTGAGTTCCTCGATGAGCGTGTCGACGTAGTGTCTCGCTTCGTCGTGCGGACGCTTATATACTGCTGAAAGGAATGGTTGGGCGATGCCGGCGCACGTGGCACCGAGCGCTACCGACTTCGCTATGTCTATGCCCGTTCGTACGCCGCCTGATGCGATCAGCGTATCGAACACTTCGATGCATTCGACGATGGACGCGACCGTGGGAACACCCCAGTCCCAGAACGCGCGGGCGATGTTTTTTCGCATCTCGTCAGTGGTCCTGTGGTATTCGACCGCTGCAAACGATGTTCCTCCCACGCCTGCCACATCGATGCCGTCAAGGAACGAGATTCGAGAGGCCGCCTCGTATGAGATGCCTGCGCCTGTCTCCTTCACGATCACCGGGATGGACAGCGCATCCTTTATCTCCCGCAGTCGGTCGATGCCCCTGGAAAAGTTCGTATCGCCTTCCGGCTGGAGCACCTCCTGAAGGGGATTGAGGTGCACTGTGAGCACGTCGGCATCGATGGATGACACCATATGCTCCACCTCATCGTCGCTCATCGTGATGAGCTGTGCTATGCCGACGTTCGAAAACAGCAGCACATCGGGGGCGTATGAACGAATCTCATACGTTGGCCTAAGCGATGACTCAGCATGCATCGCCCTCTGGCTCCCAACGGATATCGGAACGTTGTATGAGTGGGCAAGTTTGGCAAGCGACCTGTTGATCGTTCCTGTCATCTCCGACCCTCCTGTGAGGGCCGAGATCATCAACGGCGCATCGAGACGCTTCCCAAATAACTCCACGCTCGTATCGATATCGACATATGAGATCTCGGGAAGGGCGTTATGGACGAGCGTGACGTCGTCAAACCCCGCCGGGGTCTTGCATGTCACATCGCTGCCCATCGTATGGTAGATGTGTTCATCCTTTCGCTGTGGTATCTTCATAACGCCACCTATACTTTCAAGTTCCAAATGGGGTCGCCAACGTAATGCACGTTCTTGACCGCCTTTCCCTCACTCATGGCCGCGATCGTCTCGCCATCATAGAGGGCGATGCCAATGGCCAGTGGTTTCCCATGGCGCTCATCGCCGACGATGACGAACATGTTCTCGGTAATGGACGCTGAGACGTCAACGATGCCGGGGCGCATGATGTCTGCACCGTTCGTGACGAAGCTTATGGCACCCATGTCGACAATCACCCTGTTGGCGAGTGTGCGAACGTCCAGGTCCAAGAAGAGATGAAGCGACGGTATGACCTGGTCCTTCCAGAGTAAAAACGATGGAGTGCCTTCGAATGTCACCACCGACACGTCCGTGTCGGTCTCGCACAACATATATCGTCCTTTCTCCGGCGGTACAGGTATCTCGTCATAGGCAGTGTCAAGCGAATTGAATAATTTCTTCACATCGCTTTTTGACATGTCATGACGTCGCTTGATCTCCAATAGAATCACCGCGTATGCTACCCAATCGACACGTATATATAAAATTTTACCTATAAAAAGGAGAATAAGGGGGGCTTAGAGCCCTGCAAGGTCCCGAAGCTCGTCGGCGCGCGACGTGCTCTCCCATGTGAAGTCAGGATCGTTACGGCCGAAGTGACCGTATGCCGCTGTCTTCTTGTAGATCGGGCGTTTGAGGTCGAGATAGTCGATGATGGCGCGCGGGCGCATGTCAAAGACCTCGCGGACCATGGAACACATCTTCTCAACTGGTACCTTGTTCGAGTCGCGACAATCGATGTAGACAGAGACGGGTTCGGCGACGCCGATTGCATATGCCAGCTGGACCTCGCAGCTGTCGGCAAGCTCTGCCGCTACGATGTTCTTTGCTATGTGGCGCGCCATGTACGATGCAGAACGGTCGACCTTGCTCGGATCCTTGCCAGAAAAGCATCCTCCCCCATGACTGCCAACGCCGCCATAGGTATCGACGATGATCTTCCTGCCCGTGAGGCCGCAGTCGGCAAGCGGACCGCCAAGTACGAAACGTCCGGTGGCATTGATGTGGTACTTCGTATCCTTGAGAAGCTCCTTGGGCACGATCGGTTCGATGACCTCCTCGATGATGCCCTTCCTGATGTCCTCATTTGTTGCCTTCGAGTCGTGTTGGGCCGCGATGACGATGTTGGAGATGCGGTCGGGCACGCCGTTCTTGTAGACGACGCTCACCTGTGTCTTGCCATCGGGGCGAAGGAAGGGGAGCATGAGCTCCTTTCGCGTCTCTGAAAGGCGATGGGCCAACTTGTGGGCTAGCGATATCGATATGGGCATGAGGCTCTTGGTCTCGTTGCACGCAAAGCCGAACATGATGCCCTGGTCCCCGGCCCCCTGTTCTCGCTCGGCGGTCTGATTCACCCCTCTGGCGATGTCGGGCGATTGCTCATCGATCGATGTAACGACGGCACACGTCTGGTAGTCGAAACCCATTCGTGCATCAGTATAACCTATCCCCTTGATCGTATTTCGAACGACACGGGGAATATCAACGTAAGCATCGGTGGTGATCTCGCCGGCAACAAACGCCATGCCGGTGGTGACGAGCGTCTCGCACGCGACACGCGATTGCGGATCCTTAGCGATGAGCGCATCGAGGACGCTGTCAGATATTTGGTCTGCAACCTTATCGGGATGTCCCTCGCACACAGACTCAGAAGTAAACACATATTCTGCCATAGTTACACCAGACCCTTTTTTATTAATAAATATCTTATGGTACGTACTATATCTTTGAGAC
>DSAJ01000079.1 GCA_011372835.1 Methanomicrobia archaeon
GGCCGTGCTCGACCACTACCGCGAACGCGTGCCGCTCCAGCTCCTGCTTGAGCGCTACATGAAGTGCGGCATGGGTCTGTGCGGCTCGTGCGAGATTGACGGACTGCTCGTCTGCAAGGATGGCCCCGTCTTCACAACGGACCAGCTCGGCCCCTCCTTTGGCACGTACAAACGGGACAAGACTGGACGATTGGTCCCATTGAGGTGAAGGCGCTGCCTGACCCACCGTATGCCACAGGCACGACGAGGACGAAGCACGGCACGATACGCACACCGGCGCTCATGCCGGTCGTTGCCGTCTCGTACGGCGTGTGGGACCTATGGATCGATGGGGAGTATACCGCCCCATGGGACCTTGCACAGGCGACCATCCTCTCTCTCTACCACGTGCTCCAGTATCCGCGCGCCAAGCAGGTGCGCACACGGGGCATCCACGCCGTGCTCGGCACATCACGTCCGGTCTTCATGGACAGTGGCGGCTTCCAGTACATGAAAAAGGGTGTCGAGCTCGACCCCATGGACGTGCTTGCGTTCCAGCGTGACAGCGGATGCGACGTCGGCATCACCTTTGACTTCCCCATCACGCTCGACCTTGACGACGCCTCACGCACCGATCGCCTCGACAGGAGCATCAAGGCGGCCAATCTCATGCTCGAGCACACCGGCGACATGGCGCTCTACGGTGCAATACACGGGTCGTCGCCAGACGAGATAGAAGCCTACACAATGCGGCTTGACAAGGGGTTTAGCGGCTATGGCATCGGTTCACTCGTGCCGAGAAAGGCCCATTACGACCATCTCGTCGATATCATGCATGCCGCACGTTCGCTTACCTCACTTCCCATCCATGCGTTTGGCATCACAGGCTTTCCCGCGCTCTATGCGCTCTCCTACCTGGGTGTCGACACGTTCGATTCCTGGACATACCTTGTCGCAGCGGCGTATAAAGAATACATCGACCCCGAACGGCTCATGAGGGTGAAGCGCCTCAAGGAGCGCTCACACCTGCCCCACTGCGACTGCCCCGTCTGCCAGGAGTACGGTCTGAAAGACTTCATAGCCCCGACAAGCGAGGGGGAAGCCCTGCTCGCGCTCCATAATCTGCATGTCTTCCTTCGTGAGATGTCATTGATTCGTGAGGCGATGGACAAAAACGAGCTTGAGGACTATATCCTTGTGAAGGGAGAGCACGGGAACAGAAATATCAATAGGGCATTTCGGGCCGCAGAAAGGAAAGTAAAAGAAAAGAAAGATCAATATAGATAGGTGAATCGCACACCCATGCCCTTGGGCAACTTGTAGCGGATGTTCATGCCGATGATGAGCGCAGTCATGCTCTCGACGATGCGGCAGTTGCACAGGTTGCCGCCGTTGAGCCCGCGCACGCCGTCGATCTTATCGGCAAGCGCCATGACCTCCTGACGCGCATCCTTGTCGTCCGAGCACACGACGACGTCGTTGTCGACGGTATTTTCGATATCGAGCAACCGCGCTGCGCAAACGTTGTGGAAGGCGCCGACAAGGGGCACTCCCGTGGGGACCATCGCCGCGGCCTGCTCGGCTGCAGAGCCCTCCCACGGGGAGACGACCTGTGTCGGGCGTCCTCCCACGGCGTTTGCGAGGGGAACGCACAGCGAGACCACGATCTTGTCGGGCGTCAACTCCGACTTGATCGATTTGATCGTGTCGGCCATGTACTTATACGGCATGGAGAGCAGGACGATCTCGCCGTTCTCGACAGCAGCGTTGTTGTCCATTCCCTTGATATCGGCTTGGGGAAAGCTCTCCTGTACCTGCTCGACGGCGATGTTGGCCTTCGTTTCGTCACGTGAACCGATGATAATGGGTACGTTCGCCTGAGCGAATCGCAGGGCGAGGCCCAATCCCTGGTCGCCCGTACCACCTATGATAGCCACCCTTTTCATATTAGCACCTTCCCCTTATACGTTGCAAGACGATTATAAGCTTTATGGTGTTGAAGTGTCCGAATGCGGGAAAACGCATGGAATGTACAAAAGTTATAAAATCGTGCATGATGAATCTAATATAATGTTTTCCAATATCAAAAAGAACGTCGAATATATCAATAGATACCGGCAGATCGCCAAGGTCATGACAAAGCACGGGCTTGGATACTTCGTCGAACAGATGGGCCTAAGCGAGCTTTTGCCGCGATTCAGACGCGACGAGCTCACGAAGAAGAAACGCAAGCAGTCCCTTGCCGTCACCTACCGGCTCGTACTCGAAGAGCTTGGCCCAACGTTTATAAAACTGGGGCAGATCCTCTCGACCCGCCCCGACATCATCTCGAAGGAATACGTCGAGGAGTTCTCAAAGCTGCAAGACCAAGTGAACCCGATCCCCTATGAGGAGATCGAGAAGGTGATCGTCCAGGAGCTCAAATCACCTGTCGACGAGGTCTTCTCCAAGATCGATACCGATGCGATATCGTCCGCATCGATCGGACAGGTCCATAGGGCCGTGCTCCAGTCCGGCGAAGTCGTGGCGCTCAAGGTGCAAAAACCCAATATAAGACGCACGATCGAGATCGATATCGAGATCATGCGCACGCTTGCGCGACGCATGTCCGGCCTCGTCGCACAACGATCGCCCTACGAACCGGAGGAGATCGTCGACGAGTTCGCCAAGACGATACGAAAGGAGCTCGACTACATGCTCGAGTCGGCCCATGCCCGCAAGTTCTACCATATCTTCGAGGATGACGACGAGGTGCGCATACCTCGCATCTACACGTCGATCACGACAAGGCGGCTCCTTGCCATGGAGTATATCGATGGGGTCAACATCAAGGAGCTGCTAAAGGAAGGGTACACACAGGAACAGAGGAAGAAGGTCGCGCGTGTGGGCGCCCAGGCGATGCTCAAGATGATATTCGACCATGGGTTCTTCCATGGCGACCCTCATCACTCCAATGTATTTGTCACCAAAAACGATGTCGTGGCATTCCTTGACTTCGGCATCATCGGGCGACTCTCAAAGCGTAGCAAGGAGCATCTCACCGACCTGCTCATCGCCATCGTGCGCAAGGACGCATCGCAGGTCACGTCCACGGTCGTCGCGATGTCTGAAACAAAGGATGTCGACACGCAGGAGCTGAAATGGGATATCGACGACCTCTTGGAACGATACTACGGCAAACCGCTCGACGAGATCAATATCGGGAACTACATCCAGGACCTGATGACGGTGGTCAAGCGCTACGGCATCAAGGTTCCTTCCAACTACGCGCTCCTGGGAAAGACCTTGCTCATGATAGAGGGGATAGGCAGGCAGCTCGATCCCGGGTTCAATACGGTGGAACATACGAGGCCCTATGTCGAGCGCATGGTGCGCGAACGCATGAGCCCTCTATCCACCATACGGGACTGGTACGAGCGCCTCTCCGAGTCGTCGAAGATGGTCGTTGACATACCATCGAAGCTGGACAGGGTCATGGCAGATATCGCAAAGGGCGACTTCAAGGTCGGCATCGAGCGCTCAACGATGAACGAGATGACCCACAGCTTCGAGAAGACGGTCAACAGGCTGTCGTTTTCCATCGTGATCGCAGGTATGGTGCTCGCGTCGTCGATGCTTTTCATGGCAAATCTCGGTCCCGAGCTCTATGGCCTTCCAATCTTTGGGTGGGTCGGATTCATGATATCGTTCATGCTCGGCATATGGCTCATTGGGGCGATAATACGAGGGGGAAAGCTGTAGGCCCCACACCCGTCTATTCTGAGATGAGCTCGATCGTCGTGTTGACGCAGGTACGCTGTGCGTTGCCAAAGAGGTCGTCAAGGATGTTGTAGACCTCGAATATGTTGTCGACGTTGACATCGGCGATGCCGCGCAGGCATTCCTTTGCCTGATATGCTATGCCAAGGTCAGCGGCCTGGATCATCGGGATGTCGTTGGCCCCATCGCCCACGGCGACGACCATGGTCGCACCGGACGCCCCCTTGAACCTGTTGAGCCAGTCGCCCTTGTTGCCATCGACGCGCAGCTCGAATCCGCCTGTCAACATGCCATTGTGTATCTCGAGCTTGTTGGATGCGACGTAGTCGATGCCGAGCCGATGAGCGTGTCGATGCGCTACGACATCGAATCCACCAGTGATGACGGCCGTCTTCGCACCGTCCGCCTTGAGCCGTTCGATGAGCTCCTCTGCACCCTCCGTCATAGAGGAATGCTTGAAGACGGTGTCGAAGTTGTTGATGTGCAGTCCCCTGATGAGGGCCAGACGTTCACGTAGCGACTCCTCGAACGTCATCTCTCCGCACATTCCGCGCTCAGTGAGGTCGGCCACTTCTTCGTAGCAACCATGCACCTTCGCGACCTCGTCTAAAAATTCACAATTGATGAGGGTCTTGTCCATATCAAAGGCTACAAGTACCCTATCGTTACCTTTCCAAAACTTACCAGTCATGCTACACACACTCCCTATATGCGGTTTCCCGAGTACAAAAAAGCACTAAGGGAGTGCCCCGGTATTCACACATACTATTTTCATGATGAACTCTCAGATTAGGGCGACATATAAATCTATCGCCACACTTAGGCAACTACATGTCAAAAAACGATCGTTACGAAGGCTATTGTAATGCATATATGACCATTTTTTATTACAATCGTCATATTTCTTTCAAAA
>DSAJ01000087.1 GCA_011372835.1 Methanomicrobia archaeon
CATCCCTATCCTTCCTACACGAACTTCGTGCTCGTCGAGTTCCCGAAGGAGGTCGATGCATCGCGCATATTCCAGGAACTGCTTGAACGAAACATTTTTGTCAACAACGTCTCGGGTCAACCGCGCATCGAGAACTGCCTGAGGATAAGCGTTGGCCTCAGGGAAGAGAACGAGGCACTCCTGCGCGAGCTTGGTGCAGTGCTCGAACCGTGGTCGAACTCTTTTAACACCGTGATACGATGAATGCGGCCGTGGTCTTTGACATGGACGGCACACTCGTCGACGTGACCGGGAGCTACAAACAGGCGATCATCGAGACGGTCTGCCACGTTCTCCCCGACGCGTCACCAGAGGACGTAAGCGATGCGCGCGACGCGCTTCGAGGCGTGCCCAAGTTCAACAACGACTGGGATGCGACCTACTTCATACTACAGCAACTGCGCGGGCACGACCCCGTCTTGAAACGAGATGAGGAATGGGAAAGGGTACGCTCCGTATTTCAGAGCATCTACCTTGGGGAAGTGCTCTATGAACGGGCTTATGGCACGATGCCGCCCTTGAGGCGCGCCCATGGCCTAATAGAGACGGAACGGCCCTTGATCACTCGCGAGACGCTCGAAAGCCTAAAAGACGTTCCACGTGGCATCGTGACGTCGCGACCGCGTTTCGAGGCGTCGCATACGATCTCATTGAGCTACCTCAGCGAGTTCTTCACCGATGGTATGATGGTGACGCTTGATGATGTCAAGAACGAGAAACCACATCCCGAACCGCTCCTGCTCATGAAAAAAAAGCTTGACGCGTCGACCTACTTCTACGTTGGTGACACGATAGATGATGCCACGGCGGCGCGCGCCGCCGGCTACACGAGCATCATCATCGGCGCCCCGTGGGGCGATATCGCGATCGATACGGTAAACGATCTTCCACAGGCGCTCAGCTTATGCGATAATAGGTAACCTTTTCCAGTTCGACGGAGACGCCCTTGCCTGTCTCCGGGCGCACGACGTCCTTGACCTTTGCCGTGTTGACGAGCGCGAGTTGTACACGAGCCGTCGTTATCTCGTACTCATCGAAGTCCATTGCCTGGCGCGTGTTGTGCACCGATGCCGACTTGACGATGGCGATGATGCCTTCGGTCTCTCGTGTCATGTCCTCCCCTGTCTTGCAGGTGATAAAGACCGCCTCACCGACGTCGACCTGAGTAAGGGAGTTGATATTGTGCGCACTGCGCAATTCGAGCGTCTTGATGCCCTGTGTAAGCAGTTCCTTGTACGCCCGTGGCGTGATACATGTCAACGCATACATTGTCTCACCTCAAATATACATCGTACTGAAGTCCTCGCTCTTCGACTGCTTCTCGACGTCCTTGCTCAGCTCGGCCAGCGTAGCCTCGAGCTGCTCTGCCTCCTTGATGAGCGATTCGGTGTTAATCTTCCTGTCGATGAGCCGCCCTATGATATCGAGTAGGTCTGAGGCGCTGCGTGGGTCGGGACGATTCCCGTACGTCTCTGCAAGCAGCGCAAGAGAGGGGATCGACTGTCGGTAGCATTCGAGCAGGAGCGCGCCGCTTCCGCCGGATATGCTGCCCATGGGCAATACTTCGACATTGTTGTCCTTGAGCGTCTGGAGCATCTCGTCGTTTGATCCGACACCATAGACCGCACCCGAGGGCGAGTTTGAACCGATGCCCGCAAGCGAGATCGACATGGAGACGCCAAGGTCCTTCATGAAGCTTCCCAGCGAGTCGGCCATGTAAAACGTCTTGTTGTCGGGAAACGCCAGGTCCGAGACGAACACGATGAGCCCCTCATTGCCGTAGATGCGCACGGGTGGGAGCACCTTCCCGCCAAAGACCATAGAAATCTGGGGGAGCATGTCGGTGCGGATGTATCCGATCTCGGGCACTTCAAGCTCATTTACCAGATACGTCGCAGCGATATGTCCCACCAGTCCGACACCGGGAAATCCCTCGATGACGATGGGGTTTTTAAAAGAAACATCTTTTTGCACGATGATATCGATCATGCTATCACGTATGAACTAGGGCAAAAGAACGTATTAATAGTTTTCGTAATAATGAGTTTTTTTACGGCTCGTATTGAGATCGGACGCTTCCCTAGGCTGCGGGCATCATGCATCGTCACTGCGCCATGCAACGTATGCAGAGGGGCGCCGCACGAATCGTACGTTCATATATAAGGGATCGTGGGAGCATGCGTCTTACGCTACCACGAGAAAAGGAAGTACTTGGGTATGTCGACGTACTCGTCCACAACGCGCAATATGGCCGAATCGCCCGTCGCGACGACACCTTCGGTGTGTTTGAGGTCGTGGTCAACCGATGAAGAGAGGACGGTATCGATATCTGCCGGCCATTCGTATGACCGTATGAGCGATGCCAACTCGCCACTGTGCGACACATCCTTGTCGATCAAGAAAACGATGCTTGCAGGGGAGGTACGCCGTACGAACTCGACCAGCTTTTCGAGCACCGCATACGTTGATTCTGAAATCTCATACGTTCCGAACACACCCGCATCGTCGCGTATGACATCGTCATCACAGACGAGAGGATCGCCCTCGAGCACCACCTCGAGCGTTATGAGCACATTGTAGGTATCGATCAAAAGCCGCCTGCCCGAGAGGGCGTTCGGAGAAAGTGCCTTTGTCCTGCGCTCTGCACCCTCCTCATCCGAAAACGTCGTGCGCACCAACAGATTGCGCTCATCACGCGTCAGCTCGTAATGATTCGATATGAACTCAACAGCCGTCTTCTTGCGGTACCCGCGATTGAGGAGGTAGCGCAGTTCTTCACGAGCATCATGGAGGGACATGGCATCGACCGCTATGACATAAACAAAAAGGTGCCGGCGGCGTCTCGGGATTCCCACCGAGGGTAGTACAACCCGAATCGCAAAGAGGCTTTACTGCTGGGTTCGGAATGAGACCAGGTGTGACCCTCTTGCTGTGACCGCCGTACAGTGCTGGATGTAACAAGTGGTTATAAAAAGGTATCGGTCGTTCTGTCACCCCCCGAATGATTAGTGAAAATTTAATTGCCATAACTAGATTATAATCCATAAATTCAATGATATAGGACAATTATTCATGAAAAAGTGGTGATTAGCGGAATAGTATTTAAAGATGTAGCGACATATGATACCATCATTTCTACAATGGCGATCCCATGGAACGGAAAATAGTCTCATTTGTAAACCTGTTGGCGAGAAACTGGCTAAGCAGACGATTGATATGCAAGCTCGACCACTTCGATGAGACCACGGGGGAGATGCGTGTTGAAAAGGTTTTGAAACGCTACGTTGGGGAATCCACTTCTTTTGACATGACGTGCAGGGTATATTACCCGTTCGTCAGGCGCATCGTGGCATATGGCGGAAAACGATTCGAGGTATCAGAGGAACGGATGAAGGAGTTCTTCTCCGACCCTATCAAGCGCAAGGGGCTGGGAAACGTCGTGTTAAGCATTGCCAAGTACGGCATCACGAAGCCTCAAAAGCTAAGGGCGCCCTTCCTTGTCGTATGGGACATCACCAAGGCGTGCAACCTCAAATGCAAGCATTGCTACTCCTCGTCGGGAAGACGGTCAAGGGATGAGCTCAACACGGAGGACGTCAAACGGATCATCGACGAGATGGACCGCATGGGGATCGTGGCCATAGCGTTCTCCGGCGGCGAGCCGCTCATGCGCCCCGACTTCTACGATATCGCCGCCTACGCATCACGAAAGAACATCTACACTGCGATTGCAACAAACGGTACGCTCATCGACAAGAATGTTGCAAAAAAGGTCAAGAAGGCGGGCATCAGGTACGTTGAGATATCCATCGACGGAGCTGACCCTGCGACACATGACTCATTCAGGGGCGTCGACGGTGCATGGGAGAAGGCTGTGGAAGGCATCAAGAACTGCAAGAACATGGGGCTCATGACCGCCATAGCATCGACGGCGACCACATCGAACATCGACGAGATTGGCCAGATCATCGACCTGGCAGAGGATATCGGGGTCGACCGCTTCATCGAGTTCAACTTCATCCCTACGGGACGGGGCAGATTCTCCCTGGAGGCAGACCTCTCCCCTACTCAGCGCGAGGGACTGCTCAAATACCTCTACGAACGCTCTCAAACATCGCCGGTCGAGATATTCTCAACAGCGCCGCAATACGCCCGCATCGCTATTCAGACGATACACAAGCATGGAGGCGGAAATCTTTCGTTCACGTTCTACGGAGGGCACGTCGAGGGCGACCTCTTCGAGATAGCCGAGTTCATAAGCGGGTGCGGGGCAGGAAGGCTGTACTGCGCTGTCACATCGTCCGGCAAGGTGAAACCATGTGTCTTCATGCCGATAGTCGTCGGGAATCTCAGGAAGGAATCGTTATATGACGTGTGGAACAACTCGCAGGAACTTAAGGACCTCCGCGACCGTTCGAAGATCAGAGGACGGTGTGCACAATGTACCTACAAGTACGTGTGTGGGGGATGCCGCTCGCGTGCATACGGATATTATGGGGACATGGAAGAGGTCGACACTGGCTGCATCTACAACGACAATGCATATAAAGAAATAATGAATAAAAATG
>DSAJ01000071.1 GCA_011372835.1 Methanomicrobia archaeon
GTATGATTTTTCAAGGGTTCAGGTCCTTATGGACTCTGGCCGTTATGGAACTGCGCGGCCTCTGCTCGTTTCTCTCAAGGACACGTATGCGGCCATTGGGGACGCAGAAAAAGAAGAGACAGTGTCCCAGTTGCTTACTACCTGTGACCTCTACCTTGAGGCGGATGCGTATGTCACGTCCGGATCCTCTGCCATGAGCGAGGGCAATTATGGCGTGGCGATCGAAGAGTATACTGCGGCGCGAGATATATATACGGACTTGGGCGATTCTGACAAGGCCAGCATGTGTACCCAAAACATAACGCTTGCTCAGCAATATAGCAACTCACAGACGCCCGCCCCTCCTGAAAAAGAGGAAGAAGTGTTGGCGTTGGATTATCGTTATATTGCGATTGGGGCAACAGCCCTTCTAGTCATCCTCCTTTCAGTCGTGTTATATAGGCGTTCATCGAGAACATCCCGGGATTCGGGTTCAGCAATGTCTCGATTATCAGCCGGACTGTCTTCTACCGAGCCGGAACAGGTGGCTGAGCAGGAGCCTGCGCCAGTTGAAGAGAACATGGAGCAATCACATGACACATTCATTCTGCTTAGGGACGGCATTTTCGAGACAAAAAACACGTTGTTGTTCCAGTTTTCCCAGTGGGTCGATGAATTATTGAATGAGATGGAGGGTGCCCAGCCGCATCAATACTTCTTTTTCAGGGGGAGATTCGAATCATTGCAGGCATTCTTCACACGAAGTTTCAGTTCAGACGAGGAGTACATCGACCAAAAGCTCCTCTCGGATGTGAGGGATCGATTGCATGAATGCCAGTCCCGCCTCAATGATTTGATGGATCTTGTGTAGGTGCGATTATGTACGAGTTCACCGAAGGGAGCGTCACGATCGATGTGCCCGAATATGAGATACAGACAAGCAGGAACGAGGTTTTCTACAATCCTGTCATGGAGTTCAACAGGGATGTTTCAATCCTACTAACCCGCTGCTTGCCACCCGAACGCGATATATTATGTGGCATGGCAGGAACTGGAGTAAGGGCGCTTCGATACGTGCGCGAGGCAGGACATCGCGTAGATGCAAATGACATTAATCCCTTGGCAGTACGCCTCATCTCCTCAAATGCAGAAAAAAACGATATCAACATCACCACGATGAACAAGGACATAAATCTCATCGATGGAAAATATGATATCGTAGATGTCGATCCATTTGGTTCGCCAGTGCGTTATGTTCATCCCATAATGCGCCTTTTTAAGAAAGAAGGGCATCTTTTTGTCACTGCCACCGATACAGCTGCTTTATGCGGATCGTTCAAAAACGCATGCATACGTAAATATGGCGCCCTTCCCCTAAAGACGGCGTATTGCCACGAGGTCGGGCTTCGCATCCTGTTGGGATTTGTCGCAAGGTGCGCTGCATCTTGGAATTATGGTGTAACTCCCATCATGTCATTTTACAAAGACCACTACATGCGTGTTCATGTCTATATACGCAGGGGCAAGCGCCGTGCAGATGAGAGCATGCGCCATCTGGGGTATATCAATCACTGTTTCTCTTGTTCACATCGGTCATATTCGCATACGCCCGAGTGTACGTGCGCGTGCGGGAACACGTTCAATCATGCGAATCCAGTTTGGACCGACAAACTATGTTCCGAGACCATGCTTGATGAGATGTTACAGGAAGTTCAGCGGGCGCATGTAGGCGATAAAGAGGCGATGATCCGTTTCATAACGTTGTTGCGTGATGAGGTTTCCATACCGTACCATTGGGATTCACACGAGATGGCCTCGATCTTACGCCTTCCTGCCGCGCCGCTGGAGACGATACTATCAAAGATTCGTGATGCCGGACACGCATGCTCTAGGACGCATTTCTCCCCCACAAGCTTCAAGACGGATGCTACACTCGCTGATTTGGCATCAATATTCACCGATTGAATCCCTTGCCCACGAAGTAAATCTCCGTGCTCCTCTTCCGGGTCGATGGAGGCCTGTATCGCTTTGTGTATGAAAAGCATTGCTTCATGTCTCTGAAAAGTTCCTCACTCTCTTCGCTCTGGAATACCTTCGTAAGGAAGTTTCCTCCATCCCGTAAAAGAGCGCAAGCGACCTCGAGCGCCTGCATCGAAAGAATGGCCGAACGCGAACGATCCAGGTCGGTAATGCCTGTCGTCTTCGGTGCGATGTCGGATATGACACAATCGATCTTTTCGACATGTTTTTTTATCTCTTCTATGATGTCCTCGTCGGTGATGTCTCCTTTTATGAACGTCACGTTTGGGGTAGGGAGTGGATCAATTTCCTCCAGGTCGATGCCGATGACCTCCCCCTCACTACCGACAAGTTCGGCAGCCACTTGCGACCAACCTCCGGGCGCTGCACCAACATCCACGATGGCCTGGCCCTTTTTAATAATGGAAAACTTGTTGTTTATTTGCTTGAGCTTGAACGCCGATCGCGATCGGTAACCCTGCTGTTTGGCCTTTTGGTGGTAGTGGTCCCTTTTCTTGTACAATGTATCACGTTCTTTCCATGGTTAGTTATTTATTCACACGATGCGATTCAGGTGCATGCGCCTCAAGCCTGAAACGCGCATTGTAGGTATAGACGACGCTTCCTTTGATAAATGTGACGATACCGTGCTCATCATCGGATCCATCTTTCGTGGCGGATTCTGGATGGACGGCATGCTTTCAACATACGTTACCGTTGACGGGCTCGATGCGACCGATAAGATCAGCGAAATGATCTCGGGGTGTAAGTACCAGGATCTACGCATCATCATGCTTGCGGGCATAACGGTCGGAGGATTCAACGTCATCGACCTACCAGAGCTCAACGAACGCACGGGGCTGCCCGTCATCGCCGTCACGGAAAGACATCCGAACTTTGAAAAGATAGAGAATGCATTAACAAACGTTTCAGACGTTGAAACGCGGCGTGAAATCATGAAGAAGGCAGGCAACGTGTATGCGGGTCCCAACAACGTGTTTTACCAGGTTTGTGGAATGGACGCCTATACGGCAAAACGGGTCATATACAAGACGAGCACCCGCTCCTATATACCCGAACCATTACGGGTGAGCCACATCATTGCCTCGGGTCTATCACGCGGGGAACCAGCTAAACGGTAGTTCCATCAATCAGGCATCCTTAACACGGATATCCCGATTTTCCAAAAGGACTTTTCTTTCGCACATCGTTAGTATCGCCGCGCGGAATCAAAGCCGTTGTTCCATCCTTTGGATCAACTGGATTCTCTTTCAATCCAGGTCTGTTGGACACTCATTGTTTGTTTTAGCATTGTGCAACATGGTGCTGACTGGGCGCCATCAGCAGGCACGGGCTCTTATTCGGCCATGAGCGCATCGTATGCAACATCAGTATTGAAAATCCCTTTTTCTTGCAAAAGTTTATAATGCCCATTTGTATATTCTGCATCGACCCTTGTCATAACGACGAAAGCTTTTAAAGGGTCAATGACGGTGGCGCTTCTATCATGTCTGACACGAAAAAGGAAGTCAAGGAGGCCCTCAAGGGCATCCTCATGGCCATTTTGCTCTACTTCGTAATACAGGTATCACTCGTGGCGGCCACCGGCGTTGACAATCCAATCTCCGTTGTCATTTCTGGCAGCATGGATCACAGGGGATACGATTTCGACGATTGGTGGATGTACAAGGGAACTGAGTATGCCCCATACGACATCAACAAGCAAGACTTCGCTTCGTTTCCCTACGAGAACGGGTTTGCTCGCGGTGACATCCTCATCGTCAGTGATATCGATCCGAAAGAAATTGATGTCGGGGATGTGATAGTGTTTGATCGCGGAAATGACTCCATACCTATCGTTCACAGGGTAATAGACATATACCAGCACAATGGCGAGCGTTACTTCCTCACAAAAGGTGATTACAATCAGATACCGGATAACTATTATTGTGACGGCATCCATGGTATTTGCGAAGAAGACGTGATAGGAAAAGTAACCACAGTCGTCCCCAAGGTCGGGAACATAACGCTGTGGATACGTGGAGTATTTGGGTACAATGCATAGGCACAAGCAACCATCATTGGCAGTGGACGGCCTTCTTACTGATGGCACCCACATCCTGCTCATTCGAAGACGCAATTCACCCTACAAATCATACTGGGCGCTCCCCGGTGGATTCGTGGAGTATGGGGAGACCGTTGAGAATGCGGTCATGCGAGAGATACGCGAGGAGACAGGGCTTCGCATCTTCGCACCGATGCTCATAGGCGTTTTTTCCGACCCAGAGCGCGATCCGCGCGGACACGTCGTTTCATGCGCGTTCCTTTGCAACCACACGTTGGAGAACTATTCGCCAGGAAGCGATGCGTCCGACGTTCGCGTCTTCGAGATCGACGAGCTTCCTGAAAAGCTTGCCTTTGACCATGGAAAGATCATTCAGGAGGGCAAAAGGCTTATAAAGAACTCCAGATATTTTACCACAGTAAAATAGTTGGATGTTCTATCA
>DSAJ01000104.1 GCA_011372835.1 Methanomicrobia archaeon
CTACCAGACCGATGCAGAGTACTACCGACGCATCACGCAGATCTCGTTTCTCAAGATGCTGGAAAAGGACATGGTCTACAAGGGCATGCACCCTGTTAACTGGTGCACCCGCTGCGTGACAGCGCTCGGAGATGCCGAGATAGAGTATGCCGACAGGGACACCATGCTCAACTTTGTCAAGTTCCATGTCGAGGGAAACAACATCGATGAGACCAAGGAGATCAAACAGGACCACAAGGGGCACTACGTCATCGTGGCAACGACCCGTCCCGAGCTGCTTCCCACATGCCAGGTCGTCGCCGTCAATCCAGAGGACCCGCGCTATGCATCACTTATTGGAAAGATCCTCACTACCCCCATCTTCAAGCGCAAGGTGCGCGTCATTTCCGATGAGGGTGTCAAGACCGATTACGGCACCGGCATCGTGATGATCTGTTCCATCGGCGACAAGGATGACCTCGAGATGATATACAAGCACGATCTGGACTTCGAAAAGGCCATCGACGAGGAAGGCAAGATGACGGAGATGTGTGCCTTGTACGAAGGCATGAGGACGATAGAGGCCAGGGCCATGATCGTGCAGGACCTGCAGGACAAGGACCTCCTCGTCAAGAGGGAGACACTTCCGCAAAGCGTCGGCACGTGCTGGAGATGCCACACGCCCGTCGAGTTTCTCGTCAAGGACCAGTGGTTCGTCAAGGTCATGCCATACAAAAAGAAGATCAAGGAAGCTGCGGCACGCCTCAACTGGTATCCTGCATGGATGAAGGTCCGTCTCGACCAGTGGATCGATTCGCTTTCCTGGGACTGGGTGATCTCGCGACAGCGCTACTTCGCCACACCCATACCCGTATGGGAATGCCAGGGATGCAACAAGATCGTGCCCGCAACCATCGACCAGTGCTACGTTGACCCACTCAACGACGATCCCCCTGTCGCGTACTGCCCCGAGTGTGGTGGAAAGCTCGCTGGCTCAAAAGAGGTGTTTGACACCTGGATGGACTCATCCATATCAGCCCTTTACAATTCATTCTGGTGCCGTGACGATGCTATGTTCGAGAAACTCTACCCCATGACGGTACGCACCCAGGCACATGACATCATCAGGACGTGGGCGTTCTACTCGCTGCTTCGTACCGTGCTCCTCACAGGCGAGGAGCCGTGGGAGGACATCTTCATAGACGGTCATATCCTTGCCCCCGACGGCAGGTCGATGCATGCTTCATGGGGCAACACGATAGACCCGCTTGAGATCCTCGAGGAATACGGATCGGATCCGATGCGCTACTTCTCCGCATCACGCGGACTGGGAGAGGATAGCGCATTTTCATGGAAGGAGATCACACATTCCCAACGATTCATCAACAAGATCTACAACATCGGCCGTTTCCTGGAGAACGCAGACGCCAAAGGAGAGGTAACAATGATCGACCGCTGGATCGCAAGCGAGCTCGCACTCACCATAGGGCAGGTTGAGGATGCGGTCAACAAGTACCAATTCTCAGGAGCGCTCAAGGAGGCGGAACGGTTCATATGGCACGTCTTTGCAGACAACTACCTTGAGATGATCAAGTACCGCTTCTACAACGATACGCTGCCCTCTGCCTTCGTGAAAGACCTCTACGCATCAGCGCTCAAGCTCATAGCCCCGATACTCGTCCATGTCACGGAGGAGGTCTACTCCCAGCTCATCGGCGATGGAAGCATCCACATGAGCGAATGGCCACGCTCCGATCAAGACGAGGAGGCGCTTCGCAAGGGAAGGCTCGCCAAGGGCATCGTAAGCGAGATACGTCGTTGGAAGTCCGATGCGGGACTGCCTCTCAACAAGGAGCTCGGCTCCGTCGTCATCTATACCGACGAGGACCTAGGTGAGCTCAAAAACGATATCGAGGGTGCGATGAACATCGGCGAGGTCATCATCTCTTCAGGCCAGCCCGACGTGGAAGAGGTCATCATCTCGGCAACGCCCAACTTCGCGCTCATAGGACCTACGTTCGGCAAGGATACGAAAAAGGTCGCAACCCTTCTCGAGGACCCGAAGATCGCTGCGAGGCTCATCGAGGAAGGCGCCATCGAGGAGAAGGGATACACCCTCAAAAAGGAGTACATCTCGAAAGTGGAGAGGATTTTTGAACAAAAAGGGAAGAAGGTGGAGCTCATCGAGCATCCACAATTCATCATAGAGATCAACGGATGAAGTCCGCCCACGCGGGAGGTTCCGGTGCATCGCCTGACTCCAGCATCGACTGCCATTTCTCGTCAGTGAGACGATCCGAGAGCGGATGCTTGAACTCGTAATATGAAAACATAGGGCCCTGTGCGATGTAGATCGTTCCCTCCACCTCCACGACAACGAGAAGTGATAACGGATACCCTACGCCCTCCTCGAGGACGCGTTGCGTGTTGACATCCGTATGCACGTCTGCTACGAGCGCGACCGAGTCGTCGGCCTCCGTTGACACCTTCTGGCCAACCGATTCTGAAAAGGTAGACACATGCTTGAGATGGTCCCCGAAGTGGTTGATAAAGAGCCGCTCTTGCTCGCTTAGCGGCCTGCATTCCAGTTCCTTTTTCGATATCTCTATCAGCTGCTCGAGTAGCGCATCGAACGCATCGAACTTGTGGTCGAACTCATCGAGAAGGAGCCCGCGCTCGCGCAGGCCTTCCTGGGTCATGCGTGTCAGCGAGAGGAGTCGTGCGTAGACGTCAATGTTGGGTTCGACGTATCCCTGCCGTGAAACGATGGGTGCCGATGTTGCCTCGAACGTATAGGACTGCTTGGCGTAGAGGATAGTATCGTGTCGAAGCTGGGTCCACGAGCCTAGTGCGGTGTAGAGCTCCTTTTTCTCCCATGCGTCGCTTTGCATGAACGTGGGATATCCCTCGCCATTCAGGGATGAGTATGCCTCAAGGCAGTACAGCCAGGCATTGTAGAGCGTTGCTGTCCAGTCGTCTATCGTATAGACATCGACCTCCTCACGCAGCTTTTCCCACTGCGTGTCATAGTTCAGATAGTCGGTGTCGCCCTCGTCTTCAAGGATCGTGGTCGCCTGTCCGTTCCCGAACACGCTCATTGCGTCCAGGCCGCGCGGAAAGCCGCGTATGTAGCCCGCAGCGCTTGGCACTGCTGTGAAGGGTATGGGATCACCGTCGCCTGTGTATGCCGTCACTTTGTCGTAGACCAGCTCGGAGAAAACGTACGAATCGATGATGAATCGCTGCCCCATGTATCGGAGACCCTTCGTATCGTCGGCAAGGTCCTGTTTATCGGTCAGGACGCTTGAGTTGATGCGCGGGTCGGGAAGCTGTGCTGTTGCCAGCTCCCTGAAGGAGGTAAGCATTGCTTCATCGTTGAGCTCATCCAGCTCCACCGTGACGCCATATACTTCCCCTATGAGGGGCGCATAATCGTAGAGCGTGGGATCGTCTGCCTGCCCCACGTAAAACGCAGTGGTCTGGTATATCGCATCCCATACGGCATAGGCGCTTCCCTCGCCTTTCGAGAGCTGCTCCATGGCAAGCACGGTGAGGATAGCGGCACGTGTTTCGGTAGCGTCCTTCAAACGCAGGGGCATGCGCCCATACCACATCATCGCCTTGAAGTAATCGCCAAGGTGCTCCGTTCGGGTGTAGTGGCCGCGTGGCACATACTGTGAGTAGTCCTCACGATAGCCGAAAAGGGGCGAGTATGCAATGCCATCGGCAGCATCTATTAGCGCGAGCTCTGCGTTGACGTCGTCCCTGACGGCGTCAGGGATGTCAGATGAGGGATCCAGTTGCTGAAGTGCCACGGTAAAGAATCCAAGCGCCAAACGGGCCGCATCCTTCGTCGGTCCCTCGCTTTGGTCATAGAGCGACAGCATGGTGTCCTGCATATCTGCACTAAGCGTGATGATATCGTCGTAAAACACCTCTTGCTCCATCAAACGCAAGGAGTAATCGAACAGGATATGGTACGAATGCAGAACCGAATCAGTCGTCACAAAGATGGGAATGTCCCGGCGTGCCAATGACTGGTAATATTCGTGGAACAACACATCCGAGGAGGACGGTATGCAGACGAATCCGTTGGCTAGAAGAAATGACGCTTGATCGGGGGACAAGGAAAAGATATCGGCATTTACGGGGTCGAAGTCGTATGGCTCGGTGTCAGGGTCATATGCCACCTCGACAGGCTCATACGATGAGAATCCCGGGTCTTCCCTGGCTGAGATCTCAAGCGGCCCCATATCGACTGAAGGTGTGTCGGAGGATATACATCCTGCCAATAGCAACGAGCATAGCAGCATGAACGCAAAGATCACGTTTCTCATGCTACGTATGTACGCATTCTTAATATATAAATCGTAGTGTTTAACTTCATCGTATGTTGAAGTATAAAAGAAGTGATGATGAACATGATGAGAGAATAAAAGAGATGAGGTGAATGCCCCGATGCATCCACGATGAAAGAGAAAGGATGACGA
>DSAJ01000190.1 GCA_011372835.1 Methanomicrobia archaeon
CGAAGAAAAAAGGAAAAATAGTGCCTCGTATGGCTGATTTTTGGGAATATGGTAAGGGGAAAGTTAGAAAAGCTACTTAATCATAATCCTCATAAATATATTTGTAATATTTTTATTGAGAATGCATACGTTAAATTGAAGCTGATATATAAATACAAATGATATATAATTCATTAAAAAACATGATTATTTTCCTTGAAAACAGTAAGGAACAAAAGATATATCAATAACAAACATATGACGTTACCTCCGCTCCACGAGAGCATTTTTAAGAATACAATGAAATGTGGAGTGGAACGGATGATGTCATGACGGCGCCAAAGACGATAGATGAATTATACGAGGAGTGTCGCAACTTCGAAATGGTCGTGACCAACGACACGGCACTTGCCCGCGCCCTTAATAGAAAAAAGGAGGGGCCCATGGTGGGGCGCTGGGCCGTCACCCCTCGCCAACTTGCGATAAACCATGCTGCTATGCATGTCGATGAGCCCCTCTGTTCAGAGGCGGAGCTCATAAAGCGCATTGCTCACTCGCTCGGCCTGCCACTCGCATATTCGCACCAGTGCGTGCTGAGGGTCAGGGACGCCCTCCGATACGCACGGTCAGTACGTGGCCTGCTCACAAGCGATGAACGGAGAGTGCATGACGTATTGGTGGGCCTGCCATCGCTTGAAGCGGTCATGATGTCGTTTGACCATTCTGTGCTCCCCGCATCGCTTTGCGTCATCGGCGATGAGCTCTTTGATGCGCTCGACCTGCGCGTCTTGCCGCCATCGTATGCGTCCGTATCCGTATTCAAGGATGTACCGTTCACGCTTCCCCCATTCTTCGGAACCGGCTCGCACGAGGAGGTCGTGCGTTACGTATGCGACCACGTCACGAGCGACAATCAGGACGACATCGCAATCGTTGTCGACAAGGGGAGCGCCTACCACTCCTCGATCCTCTCGGTGCTGCAGCAGAGAGGGTTCACGGTCAATCTCGCGATGCAGCTCAACGAGCACCTCATGGTACGCACGCTCCATGGTCTCATCGGCGCCGCGCTGGAGTATCCGCGCCTGCGCGTTAGCGACGTTCGACCGTTCTTTGGCATGTTCAACATCGATGTGCCCCTCAAATATGACAACTATCATGTCAACGCCGTCCTGCCAGACCCATCCCCTCGCTACGAGCGGCTCAAAGAGCTCCTCTCCAAGATCCCGAACATGACCTATGGCGACGTCATGTTACATATCAGCGAGAATGCAGGCACCTTACCCGAAGAGCTCAACGATACCATTCGCACGCTCGGGTTCTACGATGCACCAGTGACGAGACGTTCGTTCGAGGAGCTCTCTTACTGCATCATGAACTTCGACATAGCGCTCCAACGCCCGCAGCATGGCGTCGTGCTCACCAATGCACATAACTCCATGTATGTCGACAGGCCGATATGCATCTTCATCGGGCTCGACGCAGAGTGGAGGCGGCGCCTTCCCTCTATCCCCCTTAACGATACGCACGAGATCCAAGCCACACACGTCAAAGAGTTCCAGATACTCCTAACACAGGGTGAGGTGAGTCGTGCAATCGTGGCGCTCAGGAAGAACGGGGATGTGGTGATGCCATGCCAGTACTTCTCACTCGTCCTTGAAGGCCCTGTCGAGGACTTTTTTCATCCAACGTTTGATATCAATCGAGTGACGGTGCCGCTTCCATCTGTGGAACGCATCCATGCACCGATCGCGATCGAGGCGACGGAATGGGACGGCCCCTTCTCGCAAAGCTCCCTCAATCGCTTCATGGAATGCCCGAAACGATTCGAATACGGATGCCTTGTGTCCACGGCGGAGGCACCGGCGATGATGAAAGGGCGCCTCGTTCATGAATTTGCCGAACTGTACCTTTCCCACCCTGCACTCGTAAGCGAACGTGGGGACCGCTACTTCGCATCGGTGCTCACCGAGGAGTATGCCAAGCTCGTGACCGACGAGCAGGCATCACTTGCCGTCTCATCGTTTCTCATAGGCATTCGCATGATGCGGGCCTACCTCGATTCGCTCGAGCTCGGGGAACCGCCCCGATTCGAGAAACGCCCAAAGGGCAACGCGATCGCGCGCCGCCTTGGCGTTGATGCCTCGACACCGTACGGGGAGGTGCGCTTCACGTCGTCGAACCACCCCGTGATGGGATATATCGACCTTCTCGTGAACAACGATCGCATCGTGGATTACAAGACAGGGGCGCGACCCAAGAGCACAAAGAAGATCATGCGCGAGCTCCATCCATGGCTCCAGCGCGACAGGGTCGACGTCCAACCGGTCCTCTATCTGCTCGCATTGTGCGAACAGACCCCCAATACGGAATTGACGTTCACATACTTCCATCCCTATGCCGACATTGAGCGCGCCATCGAGGACGAGCCACCATCAGAAAAAAACTGCGTCGCCGTATCATACGTCCCCACGACGTTTCATGAGTTCCTTGCCGAGGCGCGTTCCCTGGATACGTATCTTGACACGAAGACGAATCAGGTCTTCGTGGAGAAGGTAGGAAGGGAGACCATCATGTCGTTTCTCAAGACCTGCCCCCCGACGCTCGAGGACCAGTTCCTCGCCTCTCTTGATGATTGCCCGTGGATCGATGAATTCATCTCTTATATACGACAGCACAACGAAACGAAGACGGTGACCGAAAAGGCTCGCTCCTTTGCTCGAAGTATTATCAAGAAGCGCAGGGGGGAGAACAAGGTGGTGCGCCTGTACAGGGACGACCTCGACATGTTCGCAGCGATCGTAGAAAAACGTCATCAGCAGGTTGGCGAATTCATGTCCACGGACTTTACCGCCACGCCACTCGATAGAAAGGTATGCGACTCGTGCGAGTTTGCCGACCACTGCATCGGGAGGTTCTGGTAACATGGCCTCCAACCAAGCACAGGAGGAGGTCATACGAACGACGGAGGGGATACTCCTCGTCGATGCAGGGCCCGGCACGGGAAAGACGTACACAATCACGAAACGCTACATCTCCATACTCGACAACGACCCCGAAGCCACGCCAGAAGACATCCTGCTGCTCACGTTCTCGAACAATGCGGCAGACAACATGAAGCGCAAGGTTATGAGCGAACTGACAAAGCGCGACCCAGCTACATTGTGGGATGCCAAGATATCGACGTTCCATGCATTTTGCAAATCGATCCTTACCACGTACACGTACAAGGTACCCTCATTGCTCGGGTACGGTGAGCGGCTCTCGCCATCGTTTTCCATTCTGGAAAACGACGTTGGCGAGCATATGTTCTTCTCGAAGGTCTACAATGCGTTCTACGAACGCAACAAGGACGTCCATCGAGAGATGGTTTCCATCGTGGGCGACAACAGTGACCAGGTTTTGCGCATCATCAAGCAGCTGCTCAGCAAGGGCATCTTCCCCACGCGAGACGACTGGTTCCTCGACGGACGATCACACCTCGAGGGAGACTGGGAATCATTTTGTGTGCGCATGCGTGTTGAGAACACGTGCCCCATGGGCAAGAAGGGTCCGACGCAGGCACGGATGCTCAAGCGCCTCAAGACGCGTCGTGCCAACAAGATCTATCTTGATGCCTCCCCCACACTCCTTGAAGGCAAAAACATACCTGAGGGCGACATCAGGGAAGCGTTTCACGAGGACAGGGAAAAGGAGATCTCGTTTATCCATGATATATATCTTTTCTATATCAAGCGCGCCATCCGCGCCGGCATGCTGCCGTTTGACTTCCTCATCATGCTTGTCTTCCTGATACTCCACGATGATGACGACATCCGAAGGTCAGTGGCGTTTGACTATGTCATGGTCGATGAGTTCCAGGATACCAACGAGATGCAGTTCATGCTCACGCTGCTTCTCATGAAAAGCAACAATCTGTGCGCGGTAGGCGACTGGAAACAGGGCATCTACGGGTTCAGGTACGCCTCGATCGACAACATACTCGAATTTCAGGAACGCATCGGGCGCTATAAGGCACAGCTCAACGAAGGCAGGACGCGCATACACTTTCCTGTCGATGTCGAAGCGCGTGAGTTCACGATAAACTACAGGAGCACGCAAACGCTCCTCGACACGTCGTTTGGGTCGCTCTACATCGAGGCCACAAACGAAGATGCGGTCGAGGCCGAGGCGCTCGGCGAGGCCATCACGCCGCTTGTAGCACACCGCGAGGAGGGGCATCTCTCCGACGTACGATTCTACACTGCAGACGATAACGATGCGGAAGTGGAGATGATCATCGCTCTCATCCAGGACATGATGGCTGACGATAAGGTACGCATCATCGACGAAGGGGCCGAGGGAGGTTGCCTGCGCCCGATACGCTACGAGGATATCGCCGTGCTCTCACGGACAAGGGATTTTGGCCTTCGACTACAAGGACGCGCTGCGCACTACGGCGTGCCTGTCGTCTTCGAGGGGGGGACCGAGATATTCAACTCAGA
>DSAJ01000020.1 GCA_011372835.1 Methanomicrobia archaeon
ATATAATATGGACATAAAAAAACAGAAATCAAAAAAATAAAGGAAAATAGATGCCCTAAACGCCGATGTAGTTCTCTACTTCCCAGTCGGAGACGTTGATCTTGTACTGCTTCCACTCGAGGTTCTTGGCAGCCAGGAAGTGCTGGTAGGCAATGGTGCCCATGGCCTTGTGGATGACCTCGTCCTTCTCGAGCTCGAAGAGTGCCTCCTGGAGGGTGGACGGGAGCATGCCAAGACCGCTGTCCTCGCGCTCCTTCTTGTCGATCTTGTAGATGTTCTTGTCGATGGAGTCTCCCGGGTCGATCTTGTTCCTGATGCCGTCGACGCCTGCCGAGAGCATCACGGCAAACGCGAGGTAGGGATTGCACGACGAGTCGGGCGAGCGAAGCTCTGCGCGGCGCGCCTTCGGCGTCGCGGCGGGGATGCGAACGAGCGACGAGCGATTGCGCTGGCCCCAGATCATGTAGATCGGCGCCTCGTATCCTGGGACCAGGCGCTTGTACGAGTTGACCGTTGGATTGGTGACCGCGGTAAGTGCCTTTGCATGCTTGAGGATGCCGCCGATGTAGTAGCGGGCCGTGTCCGAGAGCTCTCCCTCGTCGTTGAAGACGTTCTTGCCGTTCTTCGTGTCGTAGATCGACTGGTTGACGTGCATGCCGTTTCCCGCCTTGCCGGTGAACGGCTTTGGCATGAACGTCGCCACCGTATCGTACTGGCGCGCGATCATCTTGACGATAAACTTGTAGGTGATGACCTGATCTGCTATGGGCAGCGCGTCGCCGAACTTGAAGTCGATCTCGTGCTGGCCGTTTCCCACCTCGTGGTGCTCCACCTCGAAGTCGATGCCCATGTCCATCATGGCAAGGGCGCTGTCCTTGCGGACGTCCTCTGCCAGGTCGAGCGGAGAGAAGTCGAAGTAGGAGCCCCGGTCGTGGGGCTCATACCCCCGCTCCGTCTGCTTGAGCAGGTAGAACTCGAGCTCGGGACCGACGTTGAACTGCATGTCCTGCCCGAGCGTGTCCTTCATGTAGTTGATGGAGCGCTTGAGCACGTAGCGAGGGTCGCCCGCGAACGGCTGCTTACCGTCGTAGGTGTAGACGTCGCATATGATGCGCCCCGTCTTCTTGTTATGGTTGACCCAGGGAAAGATGCTAAACGTCGTGAGGTCGGGACGAAGCATCATGTCGGACTCCTGGATACGGGCGTAGCCCTCGACGGACGAGCCGTCGAACATGGCGCCGTCGTCCATGACGTCGCCGAGATTCTTCGAGGGTATGGCCATGTTCTTGACAGTGCCGTTGATGTCGACGAACTGCAAGCGTATGAACTTTACGTTTTGTCGTTCTATCGTGTTGAACACTTCTTCTTCCAATCCATTCACGTGGTTCACCTGTATGCGTTTGAGTTTGCTAAAGTGTATGCATTTAAAAAGCTTTTCCTCGACATATGAACAGTATGAAATATAAGATATGAATATTCGTTTAAAATTGCACAAAACGTGCATATCGTTGATGAGTAATGATAAAGATAAAAAGATATAAAAATAGTAAAATTTAATACCAATACCTTTTATATATTGAAGGCAATGATAAATAACAATCAAGGTGAGCATATGGAACAGGGTCTTGAAGAGAGCATTCTCGACTACCTCAAAACGACCGATGCGGGGGCCACGGCAAGCGAGATCTCGCGTGCGCTTGACATCAATCGCATGACGGCGGTCAAGTACCTCGAGGTAATGCGGGCTACGGGTCTTGTCGACTTTCGCAAGGTCGGCATGGCTAAGCAGTACTATGCGACATCCAATCTGTCATACGCCCAGGCCGCGCTCCTGCTGCAGGCCAGGCAGCTCCTCCACTCCATCGAGACGGTCGACGACCACCTCGAGGTCTTCCGGGACACGATCACGAGCCATCTGGAGATCATCGCCTCCTACAAGAAGCAGGACAGGCAAAAGTTTTTGAACATCATCGAAGAAGCTAAGGAAGAGTTATCGAAATAAGTAGTTGGCGAACATGAAGCGCTTCATCATCACGCTCATTCTCATCCTGCTCACGATCTCCCTCGTGAATGCGCAGGAGTTCTCTCCCACCGTCGACACGACGTCGCCCGAAGGCGCCGTGGTGGGGGGCACGTTTGACATCGACGTCGTCATCTCGGACGCCTATATCGAGAACGCGACCCTCGAGGTCCCCGAGGAGTCGTCGCCCGGGTGGGGCGAGGTCGAGCAGGGGTACTTCACCTTCAGCCCGCGCGCACACACCATCGATGTGCTCACCGAAGAAGAGACGAAGACGCTCACGTTTACCGTAACGGTTGCGGATGACGTGCCGGAAAAGGTGTTTTCCATACCGCTTGCGTTCTACGGCAAGGCGGGCGAGTGTGCGGAGGGGTGCAGGCCGTTCAGGCTCACCTACGGGGTGTCGGTCGAGACGGTCGACCTTGACATCGCCGACGATCGCGTCGGACAGGGCGACGAGGCGTATACCGACGAATCGTATGCCGCGGCCAAGGTCTACTACGAGCAGGCGCTCACGCGCTACCAGAAGGCGGGAAACGACGACATGGCCGCATCCATCCAGGACAGGATCGACGACTGCGAGACGGGAGCCGAGGCGAAACAGCTCTTCGATGCCGCCATGAACAAGCACGCGGCGGGCAATCTCGAGGGCGCATGCAAGGACTTCGCCGACGCAAAGGAGCTCTACGAGGAGCTTGGCAACGAGGAAAAGGTAGCAACGATAGACGGCTATCTCGAAGAGTGCGGGACCGTGACACCCGCTCCGGGCGATGACAACGGCGCCGGCACGACGACCTACCTGCTCATCGGGCTCGTCCTCGTCATCATGTTTATCGGCATCGTGGCCGTGCGCGCATATGCGCTCAAGGCGGCAGTAAAAAAGTATAAATAAAGAACACTGCCCATATAGCTCATGCGACGACGCTGGCTTATCGTCTTGATGGTGCTCGGACTGTTTCTCGTGCCAATGCTGCCCGCGACGGCAGACGAGCCCTACACGCCTCCCACCATCTCCATCGATGCACCGAGTTCCGTAACTCCCAACACCAACGTGAATCTAAAGGTAACGATCGTCAACACGACCGGTACGCGCATGTGGCGCAGCAAGGTCTCACTTGACATCAACAGCATCCCCTCGTCGGTGCGCCAGTACCTCCAGTTCTACGAGACCGAGTACGAGCTTACCAAGTACAAGGAGGACATGCACGGCCACGACCGCATGGAACCGTCCGAATCGATCACGAAGACGTTTCGTGTCAAGGTCACCAACGAGGCGCCCGCCATGACGATACCGCTCTACGTCACGCTCGAGACCGAGGTCGGCGAGTGCGAGGAGGGATGCGCCCCGTACTTCAGGACGGTTGAGACGCCCATACAGGTGATACGCAACGCGCCAAGCGTCATCCTCGACCTCGATTCCGAGGGCATCGCCCTCCAGGCAGGCGAATGCGAGATCGCCAAGGGCAGCTTTTCTGTGAACTACACGCTCACGAACGGATCGGACTACACCGCCTTCAACGTGAATGTCAACGTCGAGTCGCCCGACATACAGCTCTCGACATCGATCACGCCCCAGATGCCGCTGACGTCCATGGGCCCGGAGGATGAGGTGACGGGCACGGCATATATGGTCACGGGGCACATCTCCCCCGGAACGTACTCGCTCACCATCGTGGCGACATACCAGGACTGGTACGGCAAGGAGTTCATTGCGAGCGCACCCGTTACGATCACCGTGTCCACCGATGCGTATGACCTCTACGCACAGGGCGAGCGCCTCATCGCCGCGTGCGAGTACGACGCTGCGCGCGACTACCTCACCGAGGCGCGCGACACGTACCAGGAGGGCGGCAACGTCACCATGATGCACCTGTGCGAGGAGCTCATATCGCTGTCCTACGGCCATGAAACACTCCTATCTGCGCAGGAAGCGTATTACAACGGCGATTACGAGGACGCCCTCGCGGGCTTCACCGCTGCAAAGGGACACTACGCCTCGGCGGACGACTGCCCGGGCAAGGAGCTTGCAGAAGAGGGCATATCGGCATGCAACGCCGCTCTCTCGGGCATCGCGCCCATTGACGAGGATGAGGGAGGGGGGATGTCGACGCTCGAGCTTTCCCTGATCGTTATTGTGCTGGTGCTTGCCGGGCTGCTCGTGCTCTCCCTGAGAAAGTGACCTAGAGCCCGCGTCCCGACAACTGATCCTTTCGCTCGGCGACCGTGACGATGCCGACGAGTATGATGCCTGCATACCCGAGCAATACGACCTCCGACATGACCTCGGGCGTCTCGATGGCCGCCACGACGAGGGTGCATAGGAAGGCACATACCACGAATAGTTTGCACAGCATCATATATCCTCGCATTCCACGATAAAAAGATATCGTTTGATACTTCTATTGCTCATCAATAC
>DSAJ01000015.1 GCA_011372835.1 Methanomicrobia archaeon
AGTGCCAACGTCGGACGCCAAGACGGCATCGATGTCATTGCTCACGTTCCAGTCGTCAAGCGACGACTCGAAGCCCTCGACGACATGGCCGTTTGCCGGGTCCCACGAGAAATCGACCATGGAGCCGTCGGCGACCGCATGGATCGAAGACGGGTCTGCCATCCAGCGCGTGTCTATCCCGTCCGGGCCGATCCCGAGTTCGGAAAGCATTGCCCCAAGGTCGAGTGTTGCCCTGCTGGGGGACGCGTCGTCCGCGGGAACGATGCGGACGCGGTAGTTGTAATCATCATCCCACCAATCCGTATCGGCAGCAGAAGTAACCGACACGGCGGAAGCGAGAAATGATAAGAACAAAAATAATACCAGTAATCGCCTCATTGCCTCACCAATACGTATCTTTATTGAAATCATTTATAACACTTTGTGATAGGGGAAAAGGATTAAATAGGAATATTGCAATGAGATAATGGGTCTTTGAATCACCGCTGAAGGAAAATATGGCAAAGACATCGGAGGGATACCATGGCTGAATCCATTGAAAAGGACATCGTATATATCGGTAACAAACCACAAATGAGCTACGTTCTGGCCGTCATAACACAATTCAACGAGGGAAAGGCAAGCGAGGTCGTGCTCAAGGCCCGCGGACGGGCGATATCGCGCACCGTCGACGTGGCAGAGATCGTGAAGAACAAGTTCATGCCAAACGTCAAGATAGACGACATACGTACGTCGTCCGAGGCCATCACGAGAGAGGATGGCACAGCATC
Source organism: Methanomicrobia archaeon (assembly GCA_011372835.1). Lineage (GTDB taxonomy): Archaea > Methanobacteriota_B > Thermococci > Methanofastidiosales > NM3 > NM3. The sequence goes on from DSAJ01000015.1 coordinate 771, forward strand.
GAACGTATCTGCGATCGAGATCACGCTTCGCAAGTAGGGTCAGTGCCTCATCGAAGATGGCGTTCCCATCTTCTGCATCTTCATTTTCATAGCGTCCCACATCTTCTCAACGCCCAAAGCTATCCCGTCAACCTCAATGCCGCCAACGTCCTTGACGCTGTCGCCGACGACGTAGAGCCCGCGAACGGGCAGTGACGGATCGACGTCGTGGCCCGCCGCTGCCCTATTGACCGGATTCTTTCCAAAGTAGGACTGCACGCACAACACCTCGAATCGACGTTCCCCCATGAGCGCCTCGATGTCTTCGATGCCACGCTCGACCTCCGAACGGATGTGTTTTCCACGCAGTGTCTGGTGGAACATCACAAGGTGGCGTCCCTCGGGCGCAAGCGAGGGATCGACGTTTGTCACCTGATTGACGCCCTCGACGCGCTGAGTGCCCAGGGGGAAGAGAACGCCGGTGTGGTCGAGAAGCGTATCCTTCGTAGAAACGTTGATCTTGACACCGCCGGATTCGGGAAGTGACTTCACCGTTTCAATGAACGGCCTCTCGAACGTGCCTGAAGGACACAGCCCGATGGTCTGCTTGATGCCGGCGTCCGAGACGACGATGTTGTCCTCGTATATCCCCTCGCCGGTCTCGACACCACACACGGCGCCGTCGTCGACGCTGATGCGGTTGACACGCTCGTGGCGGATGGCGACACCGTTGCGTTCGAGGACGCCGCGAAGCGCATCGACCACCGCGCCGCACCCACCCACGGGCACGCCGGGGCCACCGTAGCGAAAGATGTTTTTGACGATGCCGTAGAGCTCTGTCGTGGGCACATCGGAGGGGGCGCAAGAAATCGACCATCCCAGCACGGCACGTGCGGCGTCATGAACGACGGGCGTCTTGAATAGCGATGAGAGGAACGCGTCGACAGGACGGTCAGGCCCTGTGCCCAGACGCATCCGTGCTACGAGGACCGCTGCGTTCAATCGCTCGCGGAGAGGAAGCGAGCGCCGTATCTCGGAGAGGCGCATCACGCGGCCGTCGACAAGGAATCTGCCCCATGGTCGTGAGTCAACGATACGTACGTTCGCACCGACGGAGGAGAGCATGCGGCCCAGAGGGCCCGTGGAACCATGTGGCACCATGTGAAGGGCGCCGGTGGTCAGGACGTGTCCATCGTGCTCGATGTTCCTGAAACGGCCTCCAAGACACGGCGCACGCTCAAAAAGGGTCACGTCGTGCTCCCGGGAGGCAAGGGCGGCCGCGAGGAGACCTCCCAACCCCCCTCCTACGATAATCATGCAGTGAGATGCTTCACAAATCTTTAAAAAACTATGCGACCAGAACACTCATAAGAGGGAAGAGCATGGGTTACAACATCGTGATCACAGGAGTGGGGGGGCAGGGCGTGCTTGTCGCCTCCCAGATAATCGCGAACGCGGCGATGAAAAACGATATGAACGTGCGCGTCGGAGAGACGCACGGCATGGCGCAGCGGGGGGGCAGCGTCATCGCACACGTGCGATTCGGCACCGACGTCTTCGGTTCGATGACGCCCGAGGGCGAGGGCGACGTGTTGCTCGCCTTCGAACCCGCAGAGGCGCTCAGGTACTTAAACTACATGCGCCAGGGGAGCTATGCGGTCTTCAACGAACACCCCGCGGTCCCCGTGAGCGTGACGATGGGGTCTGCAACATACCCCTCTCTTGAAGATATCAAGAGCGCATTGGGGCGGCACCTCCACGCATGGAGCATCGATGCCACGGCGCTTGCGGTAAGGGCAGGCAACCAGATAGCCACCAACACCGTCCTCATAGGCGCCTTTGCCAGGGTCGCCAAGGACGCTGGCATTCCACTCTCCAGGGATGTGCTGCTCGAGGCAGTCAAGGAGCGCGTGCCTGAACGGTACCATGAGCTCAACACGAAGGCATTCGAGCTGGGGTACGAAGCTATCGTATGAACTGCCTGAACTGGGCCAGGACTGTCTCAAGCTCCCCTATCGTCAGGTAGGGGGCCTCGAGCACGTAGGGGCCGTCGTAGCCTGTCGCCTTGATCTCGCCGATAAGGGCCTCGAAGTCGACCTTGCCCAAAAACGGCCGCACGTAGGAGCGCCGCCCCTCGATGAGCCACCTGCCGTCGAAGTCGCGTAAGTGGACGTTGCTGAGCCGCTCGGAAAAGGCAAGCAGCTCATCGAACATCTCATAGATCTTCGCATATTCGAAGTCGAGCGTATATGTGAACGTGTCAGAGAACGAGAGGAGGTACTCTAGCATGCGCGAGGGTCGGTCATGTCGCGATGGCAGCGCCTCGAGCGAGAGTGTAATGCCTAGGTCGTCCGCGTGCTCGGCACACTGCACGAGCGTCGCGCCGATGGCATCGAGGTCGAGTGAGGCACGGCGTCCGTCCCACGGATGAACGACCACCATCGGCGAACCGAGATCGCGAGCCAGCTCGACGCTGTTTCTTAAAAGCTCTTCTCCTCGCCACTCCTCGCCCGGCGTGGACAAAAAGGTCTGTATCTGCTTTGGTGAGTGCACGGCGCTGATGCGACGGCCAATTCCCTGGAACCGTTCACGCACATGCCCCATGCGATATGCGTAATCATTGTATATGATGACCTCTATGGCATCAGCGCTCGTCATCGTCAGCCATTGAGTTATGGCATCGTAATCGTGCGTGCGAAAGCAACCTGTGGACACGCTCAGCAGGGCCATGGTCCCATCTCTGTCTGCCGGCATATAACCGTTTTTGCCACCGCACGCTTCACGACCTCAAAGCACCTGCAAAAGATTTATGAGCTTGAGAAGGCATCCGTGCGCATGGAAGGGTACGACGGGCGGCGATTCCTGGCGATGATAACGTCGGTCCATTTCGTCAACGACGGATTCGAGATGATCGTGCCAACACTGTTGCCCGTCATATCGGTCGCACTGTCGCTTTCTTACCCCCAGATAGGCATGGTGGGCGGTGCGCTCGTCGTCTCCATGGGGCTCGGACAGGTCTTCGTAGGAGCGTTCTCGGATTATTTCGGCCATAAGAAACGCCTCATCATCGCCGGGCTCGTCCTCGTCTCCGCAGCGTTTCTCATCATAGCGGTGTCCCAGGGTTTCTATTCGATGCTTGCGGCAAATCTCATGGCGGGATTCGGCCTGAGCATCTATCATCCCGTCGGCGTTGCGATGATAGCCAACAGGTACGATGAGAAGCAGGGCAAGGCGATGGGCGTGCACGGCTCGGGGGGAAACGCCGGCATGTTCCTCTTTCCACTCCTCGCAGGGGTGCTTGCCGACGTCATCGGATGGCGCCTCGCCCTGGCGACATTCCCCATCCTCGGCCTTGCCATGGCGGCGCTCTATGCGATCTATGTTGTGGAGGAGCCGTTCTCGCTCTCATCGTTTGAGCCGAAAAAGCTCCTCATCCCCGCCCTCGCCACGATCATCCTCGCCATGGGGCTCTTCAACATGGCGGTGCGCGGATTCATCGTCTTCTTTCCCGTCACGCTCGGCACCATCGGTACAGGCTCGAGCCTCACGGGCGGATTCATGTCGCTCTTCTTCGGGGTGGGCATCGTGGGGCAGTATCTGGGAGGATGGCTCTCTGACAACATGGAGAT
>DSAJ01000106.1 GCA_011372835.1 Methanomicrobia archaeon
GGGTTTGATGCCAGTGCCAGTGCGTTTGGTGCAGCGATCTTTCTTGAGAGCACCGATGCGACCATCACGAACTGCACGATCGCCCGCAACATACTAACTACCATGGCCGCAGTACTCGATGGGGGTGAAGACGCGGGTGCATATGCCAATATAAACGGCAGAGGGATATACAATAGTGGGTCATCCCCCACTATCACGAACTGTATCATATGGGACACGGTGCACAACGCAACAGGCAGTGCCCCCGTTATCACATACTCAAACATCAAGTTAACTTATCCGGGGACCGGCAACATCAGTTCCGACCCGCTCTTCGTCGATGCGCCCTCTGACGTCTCATTGAGCGCGGACTCTCCCTGTATAGACACGGGAACGGATACGAGCGGTCCGGCGTTCGGCACCGTCACCGATGACATCCTCGGTGTAGCACGACCGCAGGGCGCGGCGTACGACATGGGCGCATACGAGTTTCGATGGTCGTTGCCTGCATCGCCGTGGTCTCCCGTCTCGATCATGCCGCTTGCGCGCACTCAGTTAAACAACACCCTATCCGCATGGAATGAGCTTTCAGCGCAGCTTCCCGCAGAACCGACCGATGAGATGACCTCACTCATAGAGCGCATCCAGGAGCATATGGGAAATGCGACAGGGCTGGCAAATCCCATATATGCATCCGGCGAACTCGCAAAGGCACACGCGCTCATGAACGAGTTGTCCCAGCTGCTCTAGCGGCCTCCAAAGGGGCTCAATTTTCATTTTTTCTATATTTTTCTATATATTTAAAGCGGCCATGCCACGGCGTGCATCGTGCCAGGTTCTGAAACCACAATCTTTATAAACGGGCATACGTACCTTTCTACGCCAGATGATTCTATTTTAAAGAAAATCATCGACCGAGGGTGGCTCGGACGCCACCGAATGAAGGATGAGGTGATATAACATGTTGAAAAAGTTTGATGTACCCAAGGAACTTGTCGAGAAGGCATACGAGGCCTTGGAGCTTGCACGAGACACCGGAAAGGTAACGAAGGGAACGAACGAGACGACGAAGTATATCGAGCGAGGGACCGCCAAGCTCGTGCTCATCGCCGAGGATGTCTCGCCCGAGGAGATCGTCGCGCACATCCCCTACCTGTGCGATGAGAAGAAGGTGCCCTACATCTTCGTCCCGCGAAAGGACGAGCTGGGCCAGGCCACGGGCATCGAGGTGCCGACGGCTGCCACGAGCATCGTCAAGGAAGGCAAGTCAAAGACCCTCGTCGCCGAAATAGTCACGAAAGTTAACGAGCTCAAGTGATCCGCATGGCAGACGAAGACAGAGGAACACCTGCAGAGGTCATCGACATTGTCTCAAGGACCGGCGTCACCGGGGAGATCTTCCAGGTGAAGTGTAAGGTCCTCGATGGCCACGACAAGGGACGGATACTTACGCGAAACATCAAGGGCCCCGTGCGTCCGGGCGACGTGCTCATGCTGCGCGAGACGGACCGAGAGGCCAAAGAGATACGAACGCCTAGGTGATGATCATGCCGCGACGAATAGAATGCACGTTCTGTGGAGAACCAATCGAGCCGGGTACCGGCACCATGTATGTGAGAAAGGACGGGACCATCTTCCACTTCTGCTCGAAGAAGTGCGAGAAGAACCAGATCTCCCTGAAGCGCAAGGCGCGAACGACCCGTTGGACGGAAAAATACCGCCAGGAGAAAGAGCAGAGGCTCAAGCAGTAAGGGGCGTTGCAGCATGATCGAACGCACACTCATAATTCTCAAACCGGACGCGGTGCTCCGCGGCCGCATGGGGGACGTCATCTCCCGTTTCGAGCAGAAGGGCTACCGCTTCGCGGCGATCAAACTCATCCAGTTCGACCGCGCGCTGGCAGAGCGCCACTATGCCGAGCACGTGGGAAAGTCGTTTTTCGACTCGCTCGTCGACTATATCTGCATGTCGCCGGTGCTCGTTGGCGTCGTCGAAGGCGAAGACGCCATTACCGTGACGCGAAAGCTCGCCGGTGCGACACATCCGCTCAAGTCGGAGCCTGGCACGATCCGCGGCGACCTCGGATTCATCAAGGGCGACAACATGTACAACACGATCCATGCCTCCGACTCGCCCGAGTCGGCTAAGCGCGAGATCGGCCTCTTCTTCTCGGACGAGGAGCTCTTGGACTATAATGACGCCGCAACGCTCTGATCTCCCGAGGTGAAGTGAGTGATCCGCCAGCCCATCGTTGCAGTGCTTGGTCACGTCGACCATGGCAAGACGACCCTCCTTGACCGCATCAGGGGGACCAAGGTCGTCAGCCACGAGGCGGGCGGCATCACGCAGCACATCGGCGCCACCGAGGTGCCCATCGAGGTCGTGAAGGAGCAGTGCGGTGACCTTGTGAAGAATCTCACGCTCACCATCCCGGGGCTGCTGTTCATCGACACGCCGGGCCACGAGGCGTTCACGACGCTTCGCTCCCGCGGCGGCAGCCTTGCGGACATAGCCGTTCTCATCATCGACATCAACGAGGGCCTGCAGCCCCAGACCATCGAGTCGCTCACCATTCTCAAGCAGTTCAAGACGCCGTTTTTTGTCGTCCTCAACAAGGTCGACCGCGTACGAGGGTGGAAGCCCATCGGCGGCAACTCGTTCATGCGCACCTACCGGGCGCAGGACGAGGGCGTGCGCCGCGCCATCGACAACAAGATGTATGAGATCATGGGCCAGCTCTACGACAACGGCTTTGAGTCCCAGCGGTTCGACCAGATCAAGGACTTCACGAAATCGATCGCCCTCGTGCCCGCATCGGCCATACAGGGTGTGGGCGTGGCTGAGATCATGATGCTGCTTGCAGGGCTTTCCCAGCGCTACCTCGAACGGCGCCTCGACGTCTCCATCAAGGGGCCTGCCAAGGGCACCGTCCTCGAGGTCAAGGAGACGATCGGCTTTGGCACCACCATCGATGTCATCATCTCGGACGGCACGCTGCACGCCGGCGACATCATCGTGCTAGGCGGCAGGAACGGCATCGTCCAGACGAAGGTGCGCGCTCTGCTCAAGCCACGCGCGCTCGAGGAGATCCGCGACCCGCGCTATCGATTCGAGACCGTGGACGAGGTCCCAAGCGCCGCGGGCATCAAGATCGCGGCACCGGGGCTTGACGACGTGCTCGCCGGCTCGCCCCTCATGGCGGCCACTGATGACATCGACCAAGCGCGCTCGACGATCATGGCCGAGATACGCAAGTTTAGGATCGCGCGCGACACCACCGGACTCATCGTGAAGGCCGACACGCTCGGGAGCCTCGAGGCGATCGTGGGCACGCTGAGGCGCAAGGAGATACCGATACGCAACGCCGACATCGGCGACGTACAGAAAAAGGACGTCATCGAGGCTGTCTCCGTTGCCGAAAAGAATATCTATGATGCTGTGATCCTCGCGTTCAACGTCTCGGTGAGCGAGGAGATCCAGGAGATGGCCGACCGCGCCGACATTCCGGTGATCCGCTCGGACATCGTCTACAAGCTGCTCGAGGACTACGAGGAGCTTTTGGAGCGCATGAGGCGCGAGGAGGAGGAGCGCAAGAAGATGGGGCTCATATATCCTGGCAAGTTCATGCTGCTTCCGCAGATGGTGTTTCGCAAGGCCAAGCCCGCCATCGTGGGCGTCGAGGTCCTTGCAGGGCGCATCGTGCCGAATCGCGACATCATCAAGGGAGACGGCACGAAGGTCGGCAAGATCAAGGGCATCAAGGACGGGGACGAGTTCCTCAAGGTCGCGACCGTGGGCAAGCAGGTAGCCGTCTCCATCGAGGGCCCCACCATCGGGCGCCAGGTGGAGGAAGGCGAAGTTTTATATATCGACATGCCCAATTCGAACATCGAAAGGCTCAAAGAGATAGAACTTGCTCCAGAAGAGGAGGAAGTCGTATCATTCTTATCAAAATTGAAAAAGAAAACATTGTTATGGGGTGGGTAAATGGAAGTCAAGTTAGTTGTTTCATATCCTAATGGAAAGACAGAGCAAAAGGAGCTCAAAGGCGACGAGGCCGAGTCATTTGTCGGTTACAAGCTCGGCGATACGGTCGACGGCGGTGCCGCCGGCGTCGAGGGATCGCTGCTCATCACGGGCGGGTCCGACAGGGATGGCTTTCCCATGAGGAAGGGCGTCTACGGCGCACGAAGATTAAAACTCCTTCTTGCCGGAGGGGTGGGTTACCACCCGAAGGAGGATGGCGTGCGACGCAAGAAGCGCGTGCGCGGCGACACCATCACCGACGAGATCGTACAGATCAACACGAAGGTCATCTCCGCTAAGGAGGAAGCGCCCGCAGCCGCGCCCGAACCGGCGCCGGTCGAGGAGAAGGCAGAGGAACCTGCAC
>DSAJ01000021.1 GCA_011372835.1 Methanomicrobia archaeon
ATGATGACGCGTCGTGCGTCGATGCTGTTGGCAAGATTCATCTGATTCGAGAGATTCTTGCCCGAGAGGTCGTACTCCACGGTGGTTTTCGCCCGCAGCGCACGTATGAGGCTGAACGCCTCGCGTTCGACATCGCCGATTGTGACGACGAAGTAGTCGGGCCCGAAGGACGGCTGCGGCCACGTGCCCTCCTCCTTCATGAGCAACTCGAGCAGCGGCATTCCGATGGCGAACCCGACGGCGGGCATCGGCTGTCCCCCCAGCAGCTCGATGAGGTTGTCGTAGCGCCCTCCTCCGAACAGTGAGCGCATGCTGCGCTTCTTGTCGAATACCTCGAACACCATGTCGGTGTAGTATGCCAGACCGCGGACGATGGAGAGGTCGAGCGTGCAGTGCTCGTCCATCCCGTAACTTTCAAGCAGCGACCCGATCTCCCCGAGCGTCGTGAGCGCATCGTCTGCGCTGGCGCCGCATGCGCTGAGCTGCTCCCTCACCTCCGGCAGCGTCTCGTGAATGGGACCGTTGAGCGAGAGCAACCCCTCGAGCTGCTCGTAGCACTCGTCGCCCACGCCGATCCCAAAGAGCATGTCCTTGAACTCGCCTTCAGTGACCTTGGTGCGCTTGTCGACGATGGAGAACGCCTGCGATGCATCGATGCCGTAGGACGTAAAGAACTGTTCGATGAGCGTCCTGTCCGAGATGTGGAATCTGAAGTTGTCGAGGCCAAGAGACAGCATGCAGTCGATGCCGCACGCGATCGTCTCGAAGTCGGCACGGCTCGAGCGGACGCCGAGTATGTCGACGTTGAACTGGTAGAACTCGCGCTGTCGTCCGCGCTGAGGGCGCTCGTAGCGCCAGTGGCGCGAGAGGGAACACCACTTCACCGGCTTGACGAGCTCCTTCTGGCGCGATATCACCATCCGTGCGATGCTTGGCGTGAGCTCGGGGATGAGGCATATGTCGCGCCCACCCTTGTCCTGGAACGCGTAGATCTCGTTTACGATCGCATCGCCAGACTTTTTCGTGATGAGCTCGAGCGGTTCGATCGAGGGCGTGGTGACCTCCTTGAAGCCGTATGAGCGGGCCGTGGCATAGAGCGCGTCATGCATGTGCCGTCGTCCGATATGGTCCTCGGGGTAGAAGTCTCGTACGCCGCGCAGTTTGTCATACATGGTCCCACCTACTCGATCTCGCGCAACAGATTGTCCCTCGTGACGATGCCCACGTACTCGCCCCGATTCTCGACGAGCACGGCGTCGCGTTCTTCAAGCAGTCGTGCAACCGCGCGAAGCGATATGTGCTTGTCGACCGTCGGGAACGGATCGCCCATGTGGTCCGACACGAGCTTGTTCTGCCAGCCCTTGACGTCGTTGAGGATGAGGGAAGTGATGATCTTGTCGGTGATCGAACCGATGATGTTGCCCTTCTTTCCCACGACTGGCAACTGGGAGAAGCCCTTCTCATGCATCTCCTGCGATGCCTCGAGGAGCTTGCTCTCCGCATGAATGTAATGGATCTCGGTGGTAAGGATGTCCTCGACCTTCTTCGAGGACGTCTGCTCCATCTCGGTGAGCGTGTCGAAAATACGTTTTGCCTTTTCAAAACTGAGATTGAGCTGGTCACGTTCGACCTTGGCGATGACGGATTGGGAAACGCCCGCCCGCTTTGCCAGCTCCTTCTGGGTGATGCCCAACCGTTTTCGTATTGGTTTTATGTCGCTTAACTCCCTCATCGGCACCTAGAAAGGAGCATGTATATATAATTGTTTTGCTTATGTGTGGTTTTAGGAATAAAAATATTCCAATATCGCCCGCTGATGCGGGTAGCCTTTTATGTCCGGAACCACGTATCCTATCTCGTGATACCATGGAGATACGTGATGCCCAACGGAAGATAGAAACATTCTGTAAGGAGCGCATGTGGGACGAGTTTCGCCCTTCGCTCGTATATGTGCACCTCATGGAGGAGATATCCGAGATCGGCGAGGAGATACTCTTCGAGGAGGGCTACAAGAAGGAGGGTGCGGGCCACGAGCGCTCGAACCCTGACGTGGCGCGCGAGTTCGCTCAGACGTTCTCGCTGCTGTTGCAACTCGCTTCTCATTTCGATGTCGACCTTGACGACGCCCTTGCCCGCGAGCTCGATGTGATGAAGGAACGTTTCCCCCCCGAAAGATGGCAACGATAAATGTTATATTCATGCGCGTGCATGTCTTCACATGGACCTGCGTACCCACGGATGGCACATAGCACTGTGTGCGGTGCTCCTCCTAGCATGCGTGCTCATGGCGGTGGCGGTCGTCCCCCATCAGCTGCCGTTCTCATGGGATGTATGGTACCACATACGATTGGGTGAGGCGTTCAAGGATGGGCTCGTGTGGTGGGACTGGGGTTCGTTTGGCCCCCAGGGTCGGCCGCACCTCTATCCGCCCGGATTCCATGTTCTCCTTGCAGCGCTCTCCATCGTTGGACGCGTATCGGTCCAGACCATCGCACGATACATGCCCCTCGTGGTCTTTCCCGCCACCATCGGCCTCTTCTACCTGCTCATGCGGCAGTGGTTCGAACGGGACGTCTCGTTGCTTGCCGCGGCGCTTGCCGTGACGATACCGGTCTCCTACGATCGCGGCATCATATCGTCCCCTCAGGCGATCGGGACGCTTTTCATGCTCGCCTCGTTCATATTCTGCGTCAGGATGCGAAGGCGCCTCGCCTACGCAGCGCTCGCAGGTGCCTGCCTCGCAGTCGTCATTCTCACCCACGGCCTCACGCTGATCGTGACCGTGACGATGCTGTGCCTCTACATCGCGCTCATCGCGTTCATGGCACGAGGTGACAGGGAGGGGCTCAGGCGTTATGGCATCGCCGTGCTCGTACTCTCGGCCGTTGCGGTGATCATACCATCCTACTGGCTCTACTACCTCTTCGACCACGGCGTCTATTCGACCATACCCGAGAGCGATTCCCTCCCCTTGAAGATGATACCCAGCAAGCTAGGCGCACTTCACCTCGGGCTCGCCTTCCTTGGCATCGGGAGCGTGCTGACGCGCAGGGACGAGGGGGGCACGTTTCTCGTCATGTGGCTCGTTGCTACGTTCTTGTTCTCCTCGGCGCTCTTCTGGGTGCTTCCATCGCGCTTCATCGAGTTCATGGCGCTGCCTGTCGCCGGCCTTGCGGCCGTCGGCATCCGCGAGGTCGTACGTTCACGGCGCATCGTCACCGCCGTGGGCGTCGGTGGCATCGTTCTCGTCTCGCTTGCCGCGCCATACATCTACATGCACGCCATATCACCTGTCATCTACCCCGACGAGGACGCCGCGTTCGAGTGGCTCTCAGAGGGTTCGGCAGAGGGTGGACAGGTCATGACAGGATGGTTCTTCGCACCTGTAGGCGCAGCGCTGTCGCCTGAGGTGCCGATCAAGGGCGCCTATTATTCGGGTTCGTACAACTACATGGAGCGGACCAACGACACCGATGATTTCTACAACGGTAAGCTCAGTGTGCTCTACAAGTACGGTGTCGACCATGTCTTCGTGGGACGCAAGGAGCGCTTTGACTATCCTTCCCACGTTCTTCTCGACAGGAGCGATCTCCTCAACAAGACATATGACGGGATGCGCTCATCGTTGTATGCTGTCTGGGAGGATTGAGATGCTCAAAAAGGCGGCGTTCGCATCTGTGCTTGCACTCGCCTTTCTTGTGCGCGCCGAACCATATCTCGTACACTCCTCGATCATGGGCGTGGATGCATACTACCATATGCGCATCATCGAGGACCTTTTCATACACGACGCCCTCTACGCAGGCGGCAGGACAACGATATATCCGCCTCTGTTCTACCTCGTCATGCACATCATCCCGCTTTCCGTCCAGACACTCGCGCGCACCGTGCCGCCGCTCCTCTCGGCATCGGTCATCTGCACGTTCGCATACATGCTGAGACAGCGTGCCGATGTTGCCATCGCCGGCTCGTTCATGCTCGCGCTGCACCCCGCGCTCATCGCTCGCACCTACTTCATCCCAGAACTGCTCGCGATCGCCATGGCGCCGCTGCTCTATGCATGGTTCGTCGATGAACGCTCATTGCGAACGGTCGTCATGGCGGTGTTCATCCCGCTTACACACGTGTTCTCTGCGCTCATCTACCTCGGTACGCTCGTGACGGTCTCCGGACGCGACAGGCGCGTGCGATTCGTCGCTGCGGCGGCCTTGGTGGCACTTGGAGCGTTCGTCGCACTACAGGAACCGCGGATCCAGTATGCGCGCCCCTCGTTCATTGTGCCCCTGTTCATGACAATCGCTGTCTATCTGCCCTTTGCCGCCCTTGACCGCCCTCGAGGACTGA
>DSAJ01000107.1 GCA_011372835.1 Methanomicrobia archaeon
CCGTCACCGTGAAGCAAAACGACATCGTTGACAAGATCGTCGCAGGTAGGATAAAAAACATCAACACGGCAAAGAAGAGCCGATTCGTATTGCAGGTATTCTACCATACCGCCCTTACCTACCTCGACTATCTCAAGCGCATCAACGTGCGGCTGGCAGCGATCCAGAGCGAACTGCACAAGTCGATGAAAAACGAGGAGCTTATCAAGCTCTTGAACCTTGAAAAGAGCCTGGTCTTTTTCACCACGGCACTCAGGGCCAACGAGCTCATGGTGGAACGATTGCAGCGAAGCGTCTTCAGGCACGTCTACCCCGAGGATGAGGACATCCTCGAGGACGTCATCATCGAGAACAGACAGGCCATCGAGATGGCCAACATCTACACGAACATACTCTCAGGGACGATGGACGCGTATGCCTCGGTGATATCGAACAACCTCAACATCGTCATGAAGTTCCTCACATCGGTAACGATCATCCTCACGCTTCCGATGATCGTGGCAAGCCTCTATGGCATGAATGTCGCGCTCCCGTTCCAGAATTCGGAGAATGCATTCCTCTACGTTCTGTTCATATCCGGGGTGCTCTCCCTTATCGGCGTGTTCATCCTGCAGATGAAGCGCTGGTTCTAGGGATGCGCATCTTTTTTATATATTCGTTGTACGAGATAAGGTGATTCGCATGAAGGATTTTTACATCAAGGATGCACGAGAACGAGTAGGAGAAGAAGTGACCATCATGGGGTGGGTCTACCGCAAGCGGCGGCATGGAAAGCTCATATTCGTCGTCGCGCGGGACTCCACCGGCATCATACAGCTCTCTGTGAAGAAGCAAAACGTTGATGAGAATGGATTCGCCGCCGCGCGGGATGCCGACATTGAGGCGTCGATCGTGGCCCATGGCACCGTCGCCGAGGATGCGAGGGCGCCGGGAGGCGTCGAGGTGCGCTGCGACGAGTTCGCGCTCGTCTCGCCGTCACCTGACTTCCCCATCCAGGAGGACACGGGGACCGAGGCGCTGCTCGATATCAGGCACCTTGCGCTACGTTCAACGAAGACACAAAAGATCATGAAGACCAAGTCAAGCGTCATACAGGCGGCGCGAGATTACTTTGACGCGCATGGATTCCACGAGGTCTTCCCGCCGATCCTCATGAGCGTCGCTGGCGAAGGGGGGAGCACGCTGTTCCCGCTCGAGTACTTCGGGCAGACGGCGTACCTCTCGCAGACGGCACAGCTCCATCTCGAGGCGGCGATCTTCTCACTTGAGAACGTCTATTCGCTTACACCCTCGTTCAGGGCCGAGAAATCAAGGACGCGCAGGCACCTCACCGAGTTCAGCCACATCGAGGGGGAGATGGCCTGGTGTGACGAGGAGTGCAACGAGAAGGTCGAGGAAGGGCTTGTGGCGGCGATCTGCAACGCTGTCGGTTCGCGGCACGCCGACATCCTCGAGGAGTTCGGCCAGGACGCGGCCTACTTTCGCGACATGGAACCGAAGTTCGAACGCATCACCTACGACGAGGCCATATCGATCATCAACGCGAAGGGGTTGCCCATCGAGTTCGGGAGCGATCTGGGCTACGAGGAGGAAAAGGTACTGACCGAGGAGTTCGAACATCCCTTCTTCGTGAAGAACTTCCCCAAGGAGATCAAGGCGTTTTATATGAAGCAAAAAGGGAACAGGGCGGTATGTGCGGACCTCGAGGCACCGGCCGGCTACGGCGAGATCATCGGCGGAAGCCAGCGCGAGGACGACTACCAGCTCCTCGTCGAACGACTGTTAAAGGAGGGGGAGGAGATAGAGAACTACCAGTGGTATCTCGACCTTAGAAAGTACGGAAGCGTGCCACACTCGGGATTCGGTCTTGGCATCGAACGCCTGGTAAGGTGGATGCTCAAGCTCGAGCATATACGTGATGCATGCCTCTTTCCTCGAACACCGTCGCGCATCTATCCCTAGATTCGCACGATCTCGACACGTTTCTTTGGTCCCTCGGGGCAGTCGAGGGGCCCCAGTATCCTCGTGATACGGACCTTCTCGCCACGGGCAACGCCCGGGGGCACGCATTCGTCGCGATACCTGCAGCGCACCCGCGAGCACGGCGGCTCGTACTCGAACGTCATTCCCTCGATGGCCCGTCGGGATGCGACGGCCATCTCGAGCGTCGGTTCGACGATCTCGACCAGTTGCACGTAGGCGTCCTCCTTCGGACAGTAGTGCTTGGTCTTCTTCACGTCGATGACCTCGTAGACGCGACCCTTCTCAAGATTCGTCGAGCATGTGAAGCGGAGCTTGCACTTGACACAGTTCTCATTGTCTGCACCCTCGAAGATGAACTTCATGCCCTTTTTCGCCATGCTCTCGCCAATGAGGGTAAGCATCTCATATCACCCCCGTGGTCCTGGCCAGAGACTCGGCGGCCTCCCTCGTAAGGCCCTTGTCGCCGAGTATTGTATATCTGTCACGTATCTTGTGTGCGGTCATGAGCGCCTCGATGATGTGCTCGTCAGATATCTGGAGATCGTGAGAGGTCGTGGGGGCGTTGACCGTCTTGAGCGCCGTGCGTATGGAACGCCACGAGCCACCGTGAAGGTACATCATCATGGTGGATCCGATGCCGCACTGTTCGCCATGCATGGCTGGCCTAGGTGCGATGACGTCAAGGGCGTGGGAGAACAGGTGTTCCGACCCCGATGCGGGCCGCGAGGAGCCCGCTATGCTCATGGCGATGCCCGATGAGATGAGTCCCTTGAGCACCTTGCGCACGCTTCTCTCAGAACCCTCCCTAATCACGGACGCGTTCTTGATCATGAGCTTTGCCGAGAGCAGTGAGAGCTGCGCTGCATACTCCGAGAAGTACTCCCCCCTGAGACGGTGCGCAAGCTCCCAGTCCTTGACCGCTGTATAGTTGGATATCAGATCGGCACACCCTGCGGCGAGGAAGCGGTACGGTGCGTTGACGATGACGCTGGTGTCGGCGATGATGGCGACGGGGGGAAGCGCCTTGATCGACGTCTTCTGGTCCCTTGCCTTGATCGAAGCACGCGAGGACGCGATACCGTCATGCGATGCGGCAGTTGGGATGGATATGAAGGGAAGCGACCGGTACCGGGATGCGAGCTTTGCGACATCGATGACCGTGCCCCCGCCGGCGCCGATCACGACATCGGTCTCAGGCGCAAGCTCGTTGCGGACCCGTTCGACCTCCTCTGACGTCGCGCCGTCGATGCACAGGTGCGGGCATCCAAGGCTTTCGGAGACTGTCTTTCCTGCGATGTCGTAGGTGATTTCGTCACACAGCACCATGGGATGGCGGTAACCCAGTTCCCCGACGATGGAGGGAACCTCTTTGAGTATTCGGCTCCCGAGCGCCACCTTGCGGGGCATCTCCATGGTGTGCATCAAAGTTGTCATGGATAAGAAGAGAAGGCGTGTCCTTAAATATTTTTTTTAATTTTCTTTATGAGAGGGCCGTTCTCATTGATCCCGAATGTGGCATTGTGGTTAGATTAAATTTAAATATCGTTCGGGGCAGTGATATCATGGCCAATGCCACTGACACGATCGTTGACTTCTTCACGAAGTACTTCATCGAACCGATCACACAGCATTCGGGTTACAACATATTCAACACGCTGGCATACGCTCTCGTGCTCGTGGTGGGCGTCTACATCATCCTGCGCCTGCTGGAGCATTTCTCTGTGACGATCGACCAGACGTTCATACGCTCCCTGCTGCCGTTCATGGTCGTGGGGGGCACGGCACGCGCGCTCGTCGATGCTCATGTCTATCCCGACACGTTCCTGCTCATCACCCCGGGCATCTACTTCTCCATCACCGCGTTCACGCTCGCCTCACTTGGCTTCTCAAAGCAGCTTGAGCGCATGAGGCAGATACCGTATCATAAGACGCTTGCCCTCATTGGCACAGTTGTGGCGATGCTCCAGATCGCGCTCGTTGCCCTCAACATCGAACGGACGCTCGCCATAGTCTACATAGTGGTGCTCTTTGCCGTGTTCTATGTACCTCTGCTGCTCGCCTCGTCACGATTTCCCTCGAAGTTCCTGCGAGGGAACGAATACATCGTCGGCGCCCACATCTTCGATGCAGCAACGACGTTTACTGGCATATACTTCTACAACTACGTCGAACAGCACGTGCTCACGGGATTCTTCATCGACATTGCCGGCCCCGCAGTCATGTTTCCGTTAAAGATCGTGTTCATCACGCTCAGCCTCTACCTGCTCGAATGGGTGGCGCCCGAGGAGGATGCGACCACGACGAACATAAAGAATTTATTGAAG
>DSAJ01000184.1 GCA_011372835.1 Methanomicrobia archaeon
CGCCCATGTTGAACGTCTTGTACATCTCCTCGTCCGAGACCTCTCCGAAGTGCTGTATCGCCTGGAAGATAGGCGATGCGTGCGGCATCTCGAGCGAGAATCCAACGCCCTTCTTGAGGCGAAGCAGGTTGAGGAGCCCAGAGCCGGTGATGTGCACAAGACCCGTTGGCCTGCACATCTCGAGCAGGTCAAGCACAGGCTTTACGTAAATGCGGGTCGGCTCGAGGAGCAGGTAGTAGCTATCCTTCGGTATGACCCTGCGTGCGAGCGTGAGGCCGTTGGAGTGTATCCCCGAGCTCTCTATGCCGAGCACCACATCCCCAGGGGATAGCTCGTCGCCGGAGATGATCTTGTCCTTGTCAACGATGCCAATGGCCGTACCCATGAGATCGATGCCATCACCGTCTCCCGCGAGGAGCTCGGGCACGGTGGCTGTCTCGCCGCCAACGATCGCCACGTCCGCCTCTCGGGCGCTGCGAAGCAGTCCCTCTCCGAGACGTTCCATGACGTAGCTGTCGGGGCGTTGCACCGATATGGCGTCAACGAACGTGATCGGTGTCGCACCGACGCAGATGATGTCGTTTACGTTCATGGCCATGAGGTCGACGCCGAGCGTCTCGTAGCGCTGGAGCTCCCTGCCGACGAGGATCTTCGTCCCTACGCCGTCGGTGCTCACGGCAAGGGCGCGGTCGCCCAAGTCGACGAGACCTGAGAAATGGCCAAGCGAGCCGAGCGGCGCGCCCACCTTGCCCTGTCTGAGTGCATGCGTCTGAGCGACAAAGGCCGCAAGCGAGGAGACCGCCTCTTCCTCCTTTCGTATGTCCACGCCTGAGGATGCATAGTCCATCATGGTCACTCCCTGATACCGAGCATGCGAAGCGCCAGGTGGGCGGCGTTGTCGCCGTTGTTGATGCCCACGCACGCCACGGGCACGCCCTTTGGCATCTGCGCTATCGAGAGGAGGGCGTCAAGCCCTCCGAGCGCCGCTGCCACGGGCACGCCTATTACGGGTCGTTTCGTGTGCGAAGCGAGGACACCCGGAAGCGCGGCGGAGAGGCCCGCAATGGCGATAAAGACCTTCACATCCTCGCCTGCGAGCTCCTGCACACGCGCCGGGTCCCGGTGGGCCGAGGCGACCTCGACCCGGTATGTCACGTCGTGCTCCTTGAGCACCCGCTCTGCCTTCTCGACGATCGGCATGTCCGACGTGCTGCCCACAACGATGAGGATGTCTTCCATCTAGTGCACCAGATGCTGCTTCTTTTCATGCTGGGGCAGGAAGTCGGTGCCCGGAAGGCGTATCTCCACCGCATGTGCGATCTTTTCTGCCCTGATCTTTGCTTCCTCCGCAGTGTCGGCGAGCGCCAGCGCCACGCCAAGCCTCCTGTCGAACTTCGCCTGCGTCTTGCCGAAGAATCGAATGGCGGACTGCGGGTACATGTTCATCGCGTCGTAGAGGTTGCCGAACTCTGCGTCCCATCCGTCCTGCGGGCTCTTGATGACGTGTGACGCACCAGCCTTGAGCGGCTCGATGATGTTGAATCCGTTCTGTTTGACCGACGGGATGGGAAGGCCCATCACTGCGCGCACGTGCAGTCCCTGCTCCGAGTAGCCTGGCGGATTGGTGATCATCGTGACCATGCCGGTGTCGTGTGGGCGTGGGGATATCTCGTTTGCCCAGACCTCGTCGCCCTTGACGAAGAGTTCGCAGCCGAAGAGGCCGAGGCCGCCGAGCGTGTTCGTGATCTTTTCCGTCGTCTTGTAGATGTTCTCCTCGGCCTTGTCGCTTACCTCTGCGGGCTGCCATGATGCGTGGTAGTCGCCCTCGATCTGGTAGTGTCCCACCGGTTTGGGGAACGTGGTGACGATCTTGCCGTTCTCGTCGAAGTGGCGCACCGCAAGCTCTGTCACCTCGATGTCGAAGTCGATGTGTTCCTCGACGATGACCCAATCACCCTGGCCGCGCGCGTCCTCGTTGGCGCGCTTCCATGCCTGTTCGACGTCCTCTGGGCCCTTCACGAAGTGCGAACCGTGACCGGACGACGACATGATGGCCTTCGACCAGCATGGATACCCGATCTGTTCACATGCGTCCCTGAGCTCATCGAGCGAGTGTGCGTAACGGTACTTCGATGCGCGTACGCCCGCCTCCTTTGATATGAGCTCGCGTGAGCGCTCCCTGTGCATCGTGACATATGTGGCGCGTGCATTGGGTATGACGTTCCATCCGTCGTCCTCGAGGGACTGGAGGACGTCGAGGTTGATCGCCTCGATCTCGGGGATGATGGCGTCGGGCTGTTCGTATTCGATGAGCGAGCGCAACGCCCCGCCGTTTTTCATGTCGATGGTGTAGTCGCGATGAGCCACCTGCTGGGCAGGTGCGCGTGCATACCTGTCGACGGCAACGGTCTCGATCCCGAGCCGCTGAGCCTCGATGATGATCTCCTTTCCCAGCTCACCTGAACCAAGAAGCATCAGCTTGGCTTTCGTTTTGGTGAGGGGCGTACCCAATACTTCCCTTTTCTTTCGTTCGTGTGCCATGCGTTTACAACTCCTTACGTTTCTATCTTGCCTATGCCCGGTATCCAATCTATCGTCTTACCGATGAGCCCCCGGGCCTCCCTGTAGCGGAATATGTCCCGTGCAAGGTCTGCCTGGTCATGACGCTTTTGCATGAGCGCCTTGGTGCCTATGTCTTTCCTGTGGAACAGCTTCCAGTCCGATTTGATGTGGGATATCGCCTGCTCGACCTTCTGGCTTGCCTCCTCGACGGTGTCTGCCGAGGCATAGACCTCGAGAGCCCGCGAACCTCCCGTGTAATAGGTTCCATTTTCTTCGTACATCGATCCGAAGTAGATGTGTGAGCCGCTTTGCGCCACCTTGTCGAAGTCGATGGCGACCTTGTGCCCCTTGCCCATACCTCGCTCGTTGGGATATCCCTTCGGTGCCACGACCTTGACTACATTGGCCTTCTCCTCGAACTTCGCATCGACGTTGGCGATGTTTCCGTTCATCATGCCGTTGACGATCTCGTCGAAGTTTTGCAGCTGCGGCATGACGTTTACCGTCTCGGGGTCGCCCAGGCGCGAGTAGAACTCGATGACGGTGGGTCCCCACTTCTCCGTCAGCATGAACTGTCCCGAAAGGACGCCGAAGTAGGGTTCACCCGTCTCTTTCTTGATCGCCTGCACGACCTTCTTCACGATGTCAAACGATGTGTCGTAGTCGCGCTTGGTGAGGAAGGGAAGGACGTTTCCCGTGCCGGCAATCGAGCCCATACCGCCTGTCTCGGGTCCGATGTCCTCCACGAAGGCGTGAGGGTGGTCCTGGACCATCTTGAGCGGCACGATGTGCGTGCCGTCGGTGAAGCACTGGAGCGTGTACTCGACACCCTCGACCCGCTCCTCGATGAGGATAGGGTCCTCGAGGTCCTTTGAGAGCTTCTGCTCGACGATGTCAGAGACATGTCGCTTCTTGGCGTGGCTCTTTTCCTCCTTGAGGTAGGTCTGGATGTCGGCGATGACCTTGACGCCCTTTCCTCCCGCCTGGCGCGTAGGCTTGATCGCGACCGAGCCGGGATATTCGTCGATGTAGCGTATCGCCTCGTTGATGTTCGAGAACGTCTTGAAGCGCAGCCTCCCGTGCATGCCGTACTTTTCCATGAGTTTTCGCATGAATCCCTTGGACTTCTCGATCTCGGCGGTTTTCTGCGAGGCGCCGATGACGTTGAATCCCTCTTTGCGAAGCGTGTCGGAGACCCCGGCAAATAGCGATTCCTCGCTACCGATAAAGATCACGTCGGGCCGTACCTTGTGCGCCACCTTGGCAACCGCCGCGCCGTCGAGTATGTCGACGACGTGGAGTTCCTTTGACATGGCCAGGAGGCCCGGATTCCTGGCGTCGCTTGCCGTATAGACCTCATAACCGCTTCGTGTTGCTGTCTCGGCGATGGCGTGTTCCCTGCCACCGCTTCCAACGATCATAAACTTCATATTCACACCTCCGGGTAGGTCCCGGTCATGCATCCGCTGCAGTAGTGCTCGCCTCCCAGCGCCTTCTTGAGGTCTTCGAGATGAAGGTAGCCGAACGAGTCGGCGTCGATGATGCGTGCGATCTCATCATCCGTGTTCTCCACCGCGATGAGCTCATCGGTGGCGGGCACCTCGGTCCCGAACGGACACGGCGAGACGAGCTGCGGACTCCCGATGCGTACATGCACTTCCTTGGCGCCGCGCTTGCGCAGCAGATTGACGATGTTTCGCATAGTGGTACCGCGC
>DSAJ01000026.1 GCA_011372835.1 Methanomicrobia archaeon
ACATAGGGTCGGACACCGATGCCCTCATACCTCTTCATGCGTTGCGTGAGGCATTTGGCGACCAATGGTCCGCAAGGGACTACATCGCTCACTACGGGCTCGTTGAGGGGCTTTGCATCGATATTGAGCTCACGAAGGTCGAGGTGGGCACCGAACGTGTGTGGACCAGGCCCTCTCCGGAATGGATGACGCGGTATCTGATCGATGGCACTATCCTCGTTGCCGGCACAAGGCAGTCCGAGCTCGAGGGCGCCATCGCCAACTCTCCGTTTGCGCGTTCCCTCACTATCAAACGCATCTGTGAGACGTCATTTGCCATCAGATGCTCCGAGGGCATCGATCCTCCGGGCATTGTCGCCTACTTCGGCAAACGGTTGCACAGCGCACGCTTTGGCATCGTGGGTGATTACTGATGTTTCGTAGCGTCCCCTTTCTTTCTGCAGACACCATCGTGAACAAGGCGTTCTCCCGTGGCGCCAAGATCTCGGTGAAGGGACGCGGTCTGCGTGCAATCCAGAAACGCGAAAGCGAGAAGGTCATACGGGCCGCAAGCGTCATCGTCGGGTCGCTCTACAAGGTCCTTGACCGATTCCCCGACATCGACCGCCTCGACGACTTCAACTGGGCCATGGTCGATACGCTTGTTGGCGTGGGCGTCGTCTACGACCATCTCGCCACGTTCAGGCGCACGATCACTGCCATCGAACGTGTGCGCGAAACAAGTCTCAAAAAGATCAAAAAGACCGCTCGTGAGGAAAACATCATACGCTTCCGAAAGGATGCGTATGGCAAGTACGCATCGCTCATGCGCAGCCTCTCTCCCACCATCGGGGAGTTCAACGACATACTTGCGCGGCTCAACGAGATCCCGCCCGTCTCATCATCGGACTATACGGTGGTGATCGCAGGGTATCCCAACGTTGGAAAGTCGTCGCTGCTCTCGTCCCTGACAGAGTCGCACCCCGTCATCGCATCGTACCCCTTCACGACCACCGGCATCAACATCGGCACCATGGACATCAAGTACCAGCGCGTCTACGTCATCGATACGCCCGGCATCCTCGACAGGCCGCTTGCCAAACGCAACACCATCGAGCGCAAGGCGATCTCTGCCATCAGGCATCTTGCCAACATCCTTATCTTTGTCATCGACGGGTCGCGGGACAGCGCGTATACGCCGGATGAGCAGTGGAACCTCCTTGCCGACATACGCTCCAATCTCGGCGACATGCCCTGCATCGTCATACAGAACAAGATCGATCTCGAACATGAACAACTCGATGCCGACTACCACGTCTCGGCGGCCGATCCCTCCAACATGGAGGAGTTCAAGGCTTCGCTTGTGGAGCGCATCCGCACCGATCCATCGTTTGAGGATATGCGCCGTTTCCGTGTTGAGAGCGGAGCGTGACCATCGTGTGGTGTACCGCATGCGTGCAACGATAGTCGACTGTTATACCGACGAGCCGTCGGGGTTGGGCGTGATGCCTTATATAGGCACGTATCCACGCTACCTCTTCGGTGCGCTTGAAATGGCAGGTGTAGAAACGTTCTATCTCACCATCGACGACCTCCGTGCAGCGGTGCGCGGCACGACCGACCTCGAACAGGCCATGAGGACGCCGATCGCCATCCGCAACATCACGCCATCGGCCCCCGTGGCGCGCAAGGCCCTTGTCTCAAGCGATGTCGTCTTCGTCATCGCCGGCGTGCACTCGCCTGGAAAGTATCTCTCTGCATACCCTGGCACGTCCAAGGAGGCACACGCCCTTCTCTCACAGCTTGACGTTCGTGGACGCACTGTATTGACGGGTCCGGCAGCGCTTGGCGGATCCGGTTTGTGGGGTGGCAAGCGCGCGCGGTCGACCTCGACGGACACGGCGCTCTACGACCTTGTCGTGGCACATGCGGAGTTCAAGGTCGCCGAGCTCATGATGAACGGATTCATTGATGATGTCGACGTCGCGATTGGCTACGATGCGCTTCGCGACATCGCCGTTCGTGGTGCGGGCATCGCCTCACACCTCCCACACGACCTTCGCTTTCACATCGCAGAGATCGAGACGATGAGCGGCTGCCAAAAGGAACCGCCGTGTTCGTTTTGCACCGAGCACTTGAAAAGCCCCGAAGTGAGCAGGAGACCCGCCCGGGACATCGTCGACGAGGTCCGCGCACTCTCGCGTGCAGGCCTGCGCAACGTGCGCCTCGGCAAGCAGACATGCATCTATTCGTACGGTTCGTACCAGCAGCTCGCAACGCTTCTCAAATCGCTCTCGCCGCTCTGTGACGTGCTCCATGTCGACAACGCGAATCCCCTCTATGTCACAGAGGACAAGACGAAGGCGCTCGTTGCACACTGTTCTCCCGGCAACGTGGCCAGCCTGGGCGTCGAGAGCTTCGACCCTGATGTCATCGACAGAAACGACCTCTCGACCTCGCAGGAGGGCATCATGGATGCGATCCGCATCATCAATCGTTATGGTGCCCGACGGGGTGCGAATGGAATGCCTTCGTTCCTTCCCGGCATCAATCTCCTCTTCGGGCTCATGGGCGAGTCGAGCCGTACGCACGAGATGAATCTCTCGTCGCTTCGCGCCATCTATGACGAGGGACTGATGCTGCGCAGGATCAACATTCGCGAGGTCGTCGTCTTTCCCGGCACGCGCCTTGAGCGCGAATGCGGGCTCAAATATATCAAGAAGAACAGGAAACGCTACTGGAAGTGGCGCTCAGAGGTACGCCACGAGATCGACCTCCCCATGCTCAGGCGCATCGTGCCCACGGGTACGTCCATTAGCGGCGTTCGCACGGAGATCTATGACGGCAAGACGACGTTTGGCAGGCAGATCGGCACATATCCCCTCGTCGTCGGCATAAAAGGTCGTATCGGTCTCGATCGATGTGTCGACGTGGCCGTGACCGACCACATGCTGCGAAGCGTCACGGGCTTCGAACGCACCGTCGGGGACGACTATGGCACGTATGACTCGCCCCACACCTTGTCATAGAACGACACCGTCTTGCGCACGACATCGTCCTCCTTGGCAAGGAATCCAGCCTCATAGTGGTCATAGAAGCTGTCGCGCGTGAGGTCGGCTGAGGATATGAACGCATACCTGTTGTCGCTTATCACGATACGGGCGTGCATGTCCCTGTTCTCCCGTATCTTGGCACCGTTCTCAAAGAGGAGGTTGTACGCCTCGCGATTCGATGGCCGCGTGAGGTGGCGGTAGATGATCTTCACCTCGACGCCCCGTCTGAGCGCCGCGATCATCTCGTTGGCGATGGCGGTGTCGACATATCCTGCGATGCGCACGGTCTGCCGTGCGGTCTGGATCATGCGTATCATGTACGTCTTGATGATCTCGTCGCGCGGCGTTGTGATCACAAGGTGCAACGGCTCCTCGGTGAGCGAGGGTTCGATCGGAACGAATCCGGAGCGCGACTCTTTGAGCGTATAGACCTTGAGCGGTTCGGCGATGATGGCCTTGTCGCCAAGCGCCCGTGCCATGCTCTCGAGGCTCTCACCCTCACCATGATTGAGAAAGATGTTCTCTGGCGGCTTGGGGAGGCTGTCGACAAACGTGAGGAGCCCGTCGTGGTCGGCGTGGGCCGAGAATGTGATATGCTCGATGCGTGCGCTCACATCGAGAGGCTTGTCGTCGACAGTGACATGGCGCTGGCCGTCGATGAGCATGCGGCCAAGCGTCCCCTCGACCTGATACCCGACGAGCGCAAACGTTGTCTTGGGGTCTTTTGCCCAGTGGCTGAGGTATGAGAGCACGGGACCGCCCGACATCATGCCTGCTGTGGTGACGACGACCGAGGGTTCCGATTGATTGAGGATCCTCTTCCTGTTGTCCACACTTGAAAAGAACGGAGATTCGAACGGATTGCCCTCCTTGAAGAGCGCATACATCGACTCGTTCATCCATTCGGGATAATCGTCATAGATATCATTGATGCGCTTGAGCATGCCGTCCATGTAGATGGGGCACTGGATCTTTCCCCTCTCACACGCATCCTTGAGGGTCATGAGGATGTTTTGGGCACGTCCGATGGCAAAGACCGGTATGACGACCCTTCCCCCATCTTTTGCCGTCTCGGCTATCACGTCGATGAGGCGCGACTCGCTCTCGGACAGTGGGGGGTGTATGTCGTTGTCTCCCCCGTAGGTCGCCTCGAGTATGACCGTATCGGCCCATTCGCTCGTGTCCGCGATGTTCATGACGCGCGTGGGCGACATGTTGATGTCGCCAGTGTAG
>DSAJ01000133.1 GCA_011372835.1 Methanomicrobia archaeon
CCTAAGAGATAACTCATAGGTAATGGTGATAACATGAAGGTAGTAGCGTTCAACACGAGCCCGCACGAACATGGCAACACATACCATCTCCTGAAGCGGGTGCTCTCCGCCCTCGAGGCAGAGGGCATCGAGACCGAGCTCGTCTTCATCGGCGGCGAGGCCATAAGCGGCTGCATTGCCTGCCTGGAATGCAGGAAGAACAAAGATGGACACTGTGCCATCGATACCGACTGCATCAACGACTGCATCGACAGGATGGTGGCCGCAGACGGCATCATCATCGGCACGCCGACGCACTTTGCCGACCTCACGCCCGCGGCCAAGGCGCTTGTCGACCGCAGCGGATACGTCACGCTCGGCAACGGCGGCCTCCTTGCACGCAAGGTGGGTGCGGCGGTCGTCGCGGTCAGACGGGCCGGGGCCATCCATGCATACGATTCCATAAATCATCTCTTTGGCATATGCAACATGATGGCCGTGGGTGCCTCGTACTGGAATCTCGGCATCGGACTGAAAGGTAACGATGTCGAGTCGGACGACGAGGGCATGCGCACCATGGACAATCTCGGCCGCAACATGGCATGGCTCATCAAGGCGATCAACGCGTACGGGAAATGAACGCTCACAGGCGACACGACATGAAAACGAGCGATTCGTCATCCTCAAATCCGTGTCGAAGATAGAACTGCTCGGCTGGACAGTCGCGCTTCGTAAGGAGCACAAGCGCCGACACCCCTTCTTTTTTCAGCTCTCGTTTCACGTGGTCGAGCAGGGCCGAGCCGATCCCTCCGCCCTGGAAGCGCGGCGACACGAAGAACTCGTCGATGAGGCACTCGGTACCTTCCCACCAGGAACGCAGGTGGCCAAGGGACGCCCCTATGACCGCATTCCCGTCGCCTACCACATACCATCGAAACGTTGGCATGGAAACGATCTCTAAGAGGTACGTTCGCAGATGCTCGCGTGAAGGCCAGCGGTCGTTCCACGGCTCCCCGGAAAACGCCGCGAGGAAGGTATCGACCACCGATGCAAGGTCGTCGTCATGATATCTTCTATAGTCCATAACATAAAGGTGTCAAATGCATATAATAAGGTTCTTTGTAGTTACGGGCACGTCACGCCGAGGATGAGCGCGACATCCTGGACGCCCCCATAGGACATGGCGAGATGGTCGTACGCAGCGAGCATGTCCTCAAAGCTTGTCACGTACTCCATGTGTTCGCTCACGAAGGCCAGTTGAGACATCGCCCCGTCATCCCAGTATGTCCCCATCGACTGGCGTACGCATGCATAATAGGTGTTGATATCGTCGAGACGCTCGAGCAGCAGCGTCGAGACAAGTGTTGCAGAGATCGAAAGCTGTGGCGAATCAGCCCGTGCCGAGGATACTTCGGCAAGCGTGGAGGCGTCCTCTCCCGTGACGACACAACTGAACACGGCGGTGCCCTGCGTCATGGCACGATAGACGAATGTCATCGCAGCGCTGGACCCTGCCGCGACATCGACTGACGCTGGCGTCGGTCCCTGGTGCTTTGTCAAATGCCCCGCACCGTCGACGTCCCACGCCGTGATGGCAACGTCAGACGCGGCGGTCTGGCCCGTGTTGGTAACCGTGACGACGACCGAGACGGTCTCGCCTGTGGATATCGACGTGTCATCGAGTGTCACCTCGACCTCGAGGTGAGCCGGCGTCGGGACCGCCACCGATGCGGTGGACGTGTTTGACGTCACCGGGCCGACAGGAGAGCTTCCCGTCGCATGGCCTGAAAACGACAATGACCCTCCTTGCGGCCCCGGGTCGAGCTGAAGCGACCAGACAAACGCCGTGCTGCCCGACCCGGAGAGTGACGCGGGCACGTTCGACGGGCCCGCGGTCATCGTGAAGTCGGCCGTACCCTTCGTCGAGTAGGTGACGTGGGGCTGTACCGATGTGATCGTCGTCGTTCCGCCGTTGACGACATGGAGCGTCACCGTGCACGTATTGCCAGAACGCACGGCCGAGAGCGTCGATATGAGACGGGCAAGGGGATTGACGACGACAGACGACGATGAACACGATGTGGAAAGCGAGGCGGAAGTTGCACTGTCGATGCCCTTGACGGTCGCATGGAACATCACTGAGCCGCCGCTCGCGCCACAGCCGAGCTGCACAGTCCATGTGAACTGCGTCGACTGGCCCGGAAGCAGATTGGCAACAAACGGCGTCCCCGATATCACCGAGACGGTGGCAGTGCCGCCCGTCACGAACGAGAGGGGCTGAGGAGTGACGCCCGTTGCCAGTGCCCCGCCCGTGTTCACCACGTTAAGGCGCACCTGCACCTGCTGGCCTGACGTTACCGAGGGGACCGAGACCTGCATTGAACATGAAAGCGATGCGGGGGCCGAAGGTCCGCCAAGCGTGAGCGACGGGTCCCCGTAGAGATTGAAGTCCATGATGTTTTGCCAACCGAACGCCTTCCAGCCGTAGAGGTCGGTGAGGGCATGCTTTGCCTCGTAGAGCGTCTCGCCGGCCGAGACGCCCATCGAGATGAGCCTGTCGACATACTCATGGCCGATGTCGGTGTTGGTGCGCGCCCCCTTCATCGTCCACGTGCCCGGGGCATAGTAGCTGATGCGCGATGCGCTCACCGTTGTCATCGCGCCGTTGAAGAGGGCGACGTGGCCGATGTTGTTTGCGACCTCAGGCGTGCCGTTGTTGCATGCGCACATGAAGACGAACGTGTCGGTGGGCATCTGCATCGACAAGAAGTCCGAGGACGTGATGAACGCAGGATAGATTATCTCGTTGTGTTCGGCGATGCCGTCGCCGTCGTCGCTGTTCCATATCTTTCGCACGGCGCCCTGAGCGTAGCCGTGGCCCCACCAGAAGACAACACCGTAATCATTGACCCACTGGCCGATGACGCCTGAGCGCGTGAGCGGGCCGTCGTATTCGTAGGCACTCGTGGGGACCGCGGAGAGGCCGCCGGTCTCGTACATGACGAAGTTCGTGAATCCGTTGGGATTGGCCACCGTCTGATCGCCTCGCGGGGCATGTCAAGCCCGTCGGTGCGCGCGCCGAACGTCGAGAGGTCCGAGCGCACCTCGCCGCCGTAGTTGGAGATGGCCGCAGGGATCATGATGCTGTTGTTGGCCCCATTGTAGTTCATCGCCCGCTGCAGCAGCGCGTTGAGCTCGGTGATGGAGTTCATGTAGACGGGAAGGCGGCCCACGTAGAGCTCGGGGCCGAAGTCGACGCCAACCGTCGTCTCGGTGCCGTCGGGGCCGAACTCGCCGAAGTAGCCGTCACCGTCGACATCCCACGTGCCGGTGAGGTCGGCGTAGAAGTGGTCGGTTGGAACGCCTGGTGCCGATGTGCCCTGAGGCCAGCACATGAACATGGGCACGTCACCGAATGTGTCTCCAGTCGAGGGGTCATCAGGGTCGGGATTGCCAATGAGCAGCACGTAACGCAGCTGCTTGGGATGCTGATTGGCAATGAGCCAACTACGGATGTTGATCGCTCGTTGCTGGCCGCCAGCATATCCGTAGTCATCCTCCGTTATGACATAGACCACAAAGCCCCTCGACTGGAGCCAGTTACGAAAGAGCGGAAGGGTGGATGATGAGTTCTTGACGAAGTTTGTCGTGACGATGACGTATCCCTTGTATGACGAGGGCGGTGGTGCTCCCTTCACCTGGTAGACCATCGACTGCCAGCGCACCTCCACGGAAACGGAGAGGTGGAGCGTGAGGGAACGTTCGATGGGATGGTAGCTCATGGCGGTAAAGACAAGATGTACCTCGGTGGTCTCGCCCGACGTTGTGACACGAACGATGCGCACCGGTTCCTCGGGATATGGGTATGGCGCGCCATAGACCGAGGGGTCCTTGCCGTCGACAAATCCCATCTCCACCGATTCCTCGACGGTCGTCGGCTGGGGGGCGGGACCGATCGAGAACGGGCCGCCGATGGGTACCGAGACGATGTCAGTGAAATGCAGTGAGACGTCCTGCGGGGGGACGATCCCCGGGAGCTCGACCACCCTCGTCTGTGTAGGAAGCAGGGGCGTGCCCATCTGTCCCGCAGTAAAAAATCCCTCCATCTCGATGGTGTCATACGGCGTGCCTTCAATAATGGAGAACTCGTTGGCACTAAAAAAGGCCTCAATGGATTCTGCCGCCTCGGTAGACGGCATGAAGGACAAGGGCACCAAAAGCAACAGGCCCACTAACAGG
>DSAJ01000132.1 GCA_011372835.1 Methanomicrobia archaeon
CCTTTGCGTACTCATTGATAGGGATGTTTTTCATGGTCGCATCGACCGATTGTCGCAGTGCGCGCGCCCCTTCGATCGTACCGTCGGGATGGCCATGTATACCGCCGCCCGCTTGTATAACGATATCTGTCCCCATGATCGAGACGAGGTCCGGCACGTGGCCGGGATGGAGTCCGCCGGAGCAGACAGCAAACGTGGGGTTGTGGGGCCCCATCGGCCGCTCGAGCTGCTCCTTGTTGTTGAGCACCTCTTTCTTGCCACCCTCCATCTTTCCAATGACGGTGCCTATGTGGAGCTGGTCCGCACCTCCGAGGCGCGCGAGGAGCGCAAGGACGCCCATCGATACGCCATGCACCGGACTGTGCGTCATTGCCGCATGCATCGCCCGATGCGCGTGTATGAACATGCCGAGGTCTGCGTCCCGCAGCTCTTGCAGCGCATAGTAGCCTGCCGCAATGATGTCGAGCATGACGCAGTTGCCTCCGTGGTCCTTCACGAACTGTGCCTGCTCGAGCATCCTCGGTCCGGTCACGTTGGCGGCGTATGCCTTCTTCTCCCCCGTCTCCTCGCTGGCCCTGTCGAGTGCCTCAAGCACGTTCACGATACGGTCCTCGAA
This sequence comes from Methanomicrobia archaeon, assembly GCA_011372835.1. Taxonomy (GTDB): domain Archaea; phylum Methanobacteriota_B; class Thermococci; order Methanofastidiosales; family NM3; genus NM3. The sequence continues at coordinate 617 of DSAJ01000132.1, forward strand.
GGGGCAGAAGCGCTGGTTCGTCAGGTTCTCGTCGTCCTTGACGAGGTCGCAGCCGCCATAATACGATTCGTAGGCCACCTCGGCAGTCTCCTTTGGGTTAAGACCGATCTTGGGCTTGACGATGGTGCCCACGTGGGGCCGCCCTGACTTGTCGGTGCCAAGCAGCTTGCGCACGCCCTTCATGCCAAACGCGGGCCCCTTGAATGTCTTCACGTAATCGTCAGGAAAGTCGATGCCGCTGAGCCGGAGATTGTGGACCTCCTTCATGCCGAAAATATTACCAGCGACGTCAGAGAGCAGCTGTGGGATGCTGTTGTCGACGAACATGTCGATCGGATAGGCGATCGTGATCTCGTTTCCCTTTATTGAGACCACCTTCGCGGCCAGACGCTCTATTCTGTCCTTCATCGTCCCGATCGGCGTCCACGTACCGACAGAGGATTCTCCCGCAGCGACGTTTGCCGCATGTCGCACGTTGTCTGCCTCGATATGGAAATGACAGAGCAGATATTTGTCCTGGTCAATTTCAGAATGTACGTCTATGAACTTTTCCTCATAATCAATTTCTGTCACAACATCACCTGTGTATCACTACTGATAGTAAATATATAAAAGTACGCATGCGGTCAATGCGTCACGCGTCCTCAGACGGAGTCAATAATCATCTTTTGGCAATTTGGGCATGGCGGAGAGAGGAAAAGAAAACGTGTTCCGCCATCCCAAAAGCCTTTCAGAATATGGGAGGAATTAGAGATGAGGGAATAAAGCACCCTTTAAATATTTTATTGTTTCCATTTCATGACGTTCTCCCCTCCATTATGGCATGCTTCATAGTGTGCATCATGCCATCGTCTATCGCCCTAATTTTGATAGAAAAATTATGGTCTGGTAATAATTATACGGCGCGTGCCGCAGCATCGTCCATACCCTTGACCCCTGATGGCAGATATGGGCAAATATTTATAGTACCGCACCCTAGAGTCTTTGATTCCGTTGCGTGCTTCGCGTGAAACGGTGGAATGAAAAATGATAACGCTAGGTATCGAATCCACGGCCCATACGTTTGGCGTTGGCGTATGCGATGATGATGCCATCCTCTCGAACGTTACCGACACGTTCAGAGGGGAGGGGATCCATCCGAGAAAGGCGGCCGACCACCATGCCGATGTTGCAGGCGATGTGACGCGCCGCGCACTCGAAGATGCCGGTCTTTGTGCATCGGACATAGACCTCGTCTCTTTCTCACAGGGTCCGGGCCTCGGCCCGTGCCTGCGGGTTGGCGCCACTGCGGCACGTGCCCTTTCGCTGCGAAACAACGTTCCCATCGTTGGCGTCAACCACTGCATCGCGCATATCGAGGTCGGGCGATTCCTCCTTGGCATCGACGATCCCGTGACGCTCTACGTATCGGGCGGCAACACGCAGATTCTGGCGTATGCGGGTGGCAGGTACCGTGTGTTCGGCGAGACGCTCGACATCGGTATCGGAAATATGCAGGACACCTTTGCGCGTGCCGTCGGCATCGAGTTTCCCTGCGGCAAGCGCATCGACGAGCTCGTCTCCGCAGGCACGACCTACCTTGACATTCCCTATACGATAAAGGGAATGGACTTCTCGTTCACGGGCATGCTCTCCGAGGCGATCAAGCATGCTCGCACCCACCCGCTCGAGGATGTGACGTACTCGCTGATGGAGACGGCGTTTTCCATCGTGGTGGAGGCCACCGAACGCGCTATGTCCCATACCCAAAAGCGCGACCTTCTCCTGGCGGGAGGCAACGCTGCGTCGCCCCGGTTGCGCGAGATGTGCACGATCATGGCACAGGACCGTGACGGGGAGGTCCACATACCTCCCTTTGCCGTCTGCCGCGACAACGGTGCGATGATCGCGGTCGAGGGCATGGTCGAGTATGCCGCTGGGAGACGCATGGCGCTGCACGAGACCACGATACGACAGAAATGGAGATCGGACGAGGTGGATGTCATATGGAGAGACTGAATGCATCGCGGCTCGACGACCATCCGTTCACATCGAAGCTCACCGAGCTCATATTATCGGGCGTCATCTTCTGCTATCCAACGGACACGTGTTACGCACTCGGGGCCAACGCTCTTAACGAGGAGTCCGTCTATAGGGTATTTGTTATCAAGGACCGCGACATATCAAAGCCGCTGCCCGTCATCGTGCGCGACCTTGACGTGGCTGCCAAGTTCTCTGTCATCGGTCCGAAGGCGCGTGCGGTGCTCGAGGCATTCCCGGGGATCTCGGTCGTCGTCCCGAAGCGCCACATCCCCGACATCGTCAACCCCACTCAGATCATGCTTCGCATCCCCGACAGCCACGCGACGAAAAAGCTCCTGTCGAATATACGCGTCCCGATCGTATCGACCAGTGCCAACAGGGCGGGCGATGAGAACCCATACAGTGTCAATGACATCTCGTCGTCGCTTTCATCGAAACTCTCGCTTATCGACTTCGCGCTCGATGCCGGAAAACTCGATCCAAAACCACCCTCCACGATCCTCGACTGTATCGAGGGGAAGGTCTATCGCGAAGGGGTCTACAGCGAGGACGAGGTCATGGAGGTCTTCAATGCGGCTGATTAACCAGGGTGCCGAGGCGAAGCTCTATCACATGACCGGACATGAGTACTGCGGCGTCTCCCTGCCATACGATCTCGTCGTCAAGGAGCGCGTGCTCAAACGCTACCGCATACCGCCGCTTGACAGCCGCATCGTGCTCTCGCGCACCATCCACGAGGCGCGGCTGCTGCACGAGGCAAAGCGCGCAGGCGTCCACACGCCGACACTCTTTTTCATCGATACAACGCGCCATGCGATCGTCATGGAACACATCGAGGGGACGCGCGTGAAGGAGCACCTCCTCGATGCGCCCCGCGCGTCGCTTGACCTCGTCGTGCGCATCGGCGCCGACGTCGGGAGGCTCCATTCACACGGCATCGTGCACGGCGACCTTACCACATCGAATCTCATACTGCGCGACGGCGACGTCGTCTTCATCGACTTCGGACTTGGGGAGTTCTCTCCCGAGATCGAGCCGCAGGCTGTCGACCTGCACCTCTTCAAGCAGGCGCTCACGAGCACGCACTACGAGATGACCAATTTGTACTGGGAACGATTCCTCGAAGGGTACGGGACGACCATGCCGGCAAGCGATGACGTCATCGAACGCATCGCCGACATCGAGCAGCGCGGCCGCTACGTGGAGCGGGGTGAACAGCAATGATCGTCGTGTTCATCACGGGAAATGCCAACAAGGCACGCGAGGCGTCGTCGCTGATGGCGCCGCTTGGCATCACCGTGGAACAGCGAGACCTCGGGTATCCCGAGCTGCAGGCGGACACGCTCGAGGAAGTGGCCCGCCACGGCATTGCATGGTGTATGGAAAAGCTTAAAAAGCCCTGTTTTCTAGAGGACGCAGGCCTCTTCATTGAGGCACTGAATGGATTTCCCGGCCCGTACTCGAAGTACGTCTTCGAGACGATAGGCAACGAGGGCGTCGTCAGGCTCCTCGAAGGGGCGGCCGACAGGCGCGCCGTGTTTCGTTCTGTGATCGCATACCACGATGGTGTGCAGGCAC
>DSAJ01000051.1 GCA_011372835.1 Methanomicrobia archaeon
GAGATCCCCGTCTGGCTCGAGGAGGACGAGACGGAACTCGTGGGATTCGATGCGCCCCTCACCGGCCATATCGATGTGCTCAGGCTTACCGACAAGATCGAGGTGTGGGACTACAAGCCAAACGCCGAACGGGAGCGCTATGCTTCGACGCAGGTCTACTGGTACGTGCTCATGCTGACAAAACGCCTCGGTCTCTCGCTTGACGACTTTCGCGCCGGGTACTTCGATGAAGAGGTGTGCTACCTGGTCACCCTGTGATGGTGAGTGTGATCGTCACGATGCGCGACGGGTCCTGAAGGCATCGTACGAGCTCTCTTGGCATGTCGCAAGCAGCCCCGTCGGCATCGACGAGCAGCGTTCTCGGGCACTCGTACGCGCTCGTTCGTATCACCATGTCATGCGGATGCGTGAGCTCGAGGCGCGGCGTGCCCCTGCCCCACAACGTCCACTCGGCGCCGCCGCACCGAAACGTCACGCGCACCCTGTTTTTTCGAAGTTCGTCCTTGAAGCGCTGGGGCATGTCGCAAAGCCCCCTGTCGGCGCCGACGGCAACGATGCACGTCCCGCGCGGTGTGAGCGAGGAGTCGGTTGTCACCTCGATCGTCGTCCTGTGCGTCGCCCGCACGTTCTCGTGACCGCGTGCCGTGATGACAAAATCCATACCTTCCCGTATGGCAAGGGATATAAAAAACAGTGGGGCGCACGATTGAGCAAGATTTATAAGTGGTCTGGGCTTACGTGGTAATGATGGACTGTTCTCACGAAGATTACACGATCCTTAAGAGGCGCGGACGACAGATCACCGCGCGATGCAACGACTGCGGAGAGGTCGTCACTTGGGTGCGAGAGAAGCGCATCCCCGTTCCCATCGTCATCAACAGGCACGAGAGCTCCGAGCGCACCACCGTGATGCTCGAGCGCGACAGGGTCGTCATCCTCGACGAGGTCCTCGATGTGGAAGGCGAGGACGTCGAGGTGCATGCGATAGAGGTGGGAAACAAGCGCGTCGATCGAGAACAGGCGGATGCGATCGATTGCATATGGGGCGTCTCGCTCTCCTTCCCCCAGATCGTCGGGGTCTCCGTCCACCTTCCCGAGCGCACGCTCTCATACAAGGTCGCAGTTGAGAGGGACCGGTGGTTCGGTGTAGGCGACGTGCTCCAGATCGGCATGATCACCTTCAAGGTAACAAGCCTCATCACCGAGCGCGGCAAGCGCAAGAAGGCGGCGGCCGACGAGATCAAGCGCATATACGGCACGCCGACCACCATGCTCGCAGAGGAGATGCTGGAGGTGTACCATGGAGTATGAATCATTGCGCGCCCGAATGGTGGAGCGGCTCGTCGATGAAGGTTACATCCTCTCTGAGAACGTGCGACGAGCGTTCGAGGCCGTCCCCCGGGAGCTCTTCGTCCCTTCCGAGTACCGTGCCCGCAGTTACGTCGACATGCCGCTTCCCATAGGCGAGGGACAGACGATATCAGCTCCGTCGATGGTAGCCATCATGCTCGAGGTCTCTGACCTCTCCGAGGGGCTCAACACGCTCGAGATCGGAGCGGGCTCCGGTTACAACGCGTGCCTCATCGCACAGATCGTGGGCGACGACCATCTGGTGACGATCGAGCGCATTCACACGGTCTATATGCAGGCAAAGGAGAACCTGACGCGATGCAGCAAGGCCGTCGACGTCGTCCATGGTGATGGCACAGAGGGCTGGCCCGCCAAGGCCCCCTATGACAGGATCATCATCACAGCTGCCGCCCCAAGCCTTCCAAACCCGCTCAAGGAACAGCTGAAGGTGGGAGGCAAGTTGATAGCACCAGTGGGAAAAACGGCCGGATTCCAGACCCTTACCGTCGCTATCAAGCAGCCGGACGGTTCCTTCAAGGAGAAACGATTCGGCGCATGCGCGTTCGTTCCGCTCATTGGAACGTATGGTTTTTAAACGTAGACGTTGAAAGTGTTTTGGGATATTATGAATAGGCACCTTTTTTGCATCCTTCTCATTGTCTTGCTCATAGCCCCGCTCCTGTCAGGATGCATTTCATCTGACTCTAACGACGATGAGGTGGATACCGATGGCGACGGCTGGACGGACAGGGAAGAGTTGGCCGCAGGAACAGACCCTGAAAACCCTGACACCGACGGCGACGGCGTTCCTGACCCGATCGACCCAAATCCTCTCGTGGCGCAGGGAACGACGACACCGCCCCCCTCAACGACCGAACCTCCAACGACAACGCAATCGCCAACAACGACATCCCCTCCCGCAGGCGACGATGAAACGTGGATGCTCTACGAGTTCGAGGTCGGCGAGGAGTTCACGTATGATGTTTCCTGGACCACGTCCGACATGACCTTATCAGGTACGCTCCACATCGACGTCCTGTCATCATCGACCAGCGATTACAAGATACATTATTATGGCTCCTATACGGGCTTTCTGGACGGGTCGTTCGATACGACGTTTACAACGAACAGGGAGACCGTCTATGACGACTTCGTCACGAACGTCTCGAACAACTACACGATGATCTCGCCGATGTTCTCGTTCACCATCCTCGGCAGCTGGTGGAACTACAACTTCTCCAATCAACAGTTCTATGTCGGCAACACGTGGTCCGTGACCTACGATGGCGAGACGACGACGTTCGAGGTCACAGGCGAATGCTCGCACGCAGGATTGAACGGCTATTATGGCCAGTGGACATATACGGGCGAGGACATGGAGATAGGCGTCTGCGTATCCCCCGACGTACCGTTGGCGCTCGCTTCGGAGTACCGGTTTGGCTCGGGTGACTCGGAGATCGTCTACTCGTCGGAACTGGTCGACTACAACTCCTAACACTTTTTTTATTTCCTTTTTTTATAGATACATATCCTATACAGCGACGGTGCGCTGTCGCACAATGTACCCTCATTGCCATGCTTGAAGATCGACTAATGTTTCCATGTACATATCCTGGAAAATGTCCTGTCATGTGAATACTTTTTTATACGTGGGACTCATCATACTTCATTGGGGAGTAAATATGCGTAAAATTATTAGTATATTCATGGCCATTGTCATCATATCTTCTCTTTCCGCGGGATGCATATCCTCGGATGGGGATGACAATGGGACGACGACCCAACCCCCGACCACGACACATGCGCCAACGACGACCCAACCCCCGACCACGACGCAAGCCCCAACGACGACCCAACCTCCGACCACGACACAGGCGCCAACGACCACCACCCCTGGAAACGGCGAATCTTGGGAGCTCTATGACTTCGAGGTCGGGCAAAGCTTTACTTACGACGTCAGCTGGTCGAGTGAGGACATGTCTGAATCAGGCACGATACACATCGACATCCTTCCCTCATCTGCAGCTGATTACGAGGTCCACTATTATGGTTCCACCGATTCCATGAACATCTCGTTTGACACGAGATTCAACACGAACAGGGGATCGTTCTACAACGACTTCGTGAACAATCTGTATTCGGGATACACGGTGCTGGCACCGATGTTCACGTTCACCATCCTTGGAGGCTGGTGGAACGCCTACTTTGCCGGCAGAACGTTCTACGTGGGCAATTCGTGGTCGATCACCGTCGATGGGGAGACGGCGACGTTCGAGATACAGGACACATGCTCGCATGCGGGCATCGAAGGATACTACGGACTATGGACGCATACCGCTCAAGACACGAGGCTTGGCACGTGCGTCTCACCCGACGTCCCACTGGTGCTTGCTTCGGAGTTCCGCACGGGATCTGGCGATTCAGAGGTCGTCTACACGGCAGAGCTTGTCGAGTACAGCTCCTGAATCCTTCCCTTTTATTTTTTAGCAACCTTTTTATTGGCGCCTGCAGTAGGTGAGGTACCATGAAGCTCTATTCTGTGGCATTTGTCGCTTTGCTCGCCTTGGCTATGGTCGAGACATCGGAGCCAATGATGTCGGTCGATTACACCGAACAGGTCGCGCCAGGCGGCATGGTGCTGTTTTCGATTCACATTGACAATACCACGGATAGCCCCTGCTGCAACAGCTACGTCCATATCGACACGGCGGCGATGGATGATAGCGACCTCTCGGCGTTCAACATCATCAAGGGCAAGGCGACGCTTGAGCCCACGATAGGGCCGGGGTCGTCATCCCAGGCGCTGCTGCAGCTGCAGGTCAACTCCGGGA
>DSAJ01000090.1 GCA_011372835.1 Methanomicrobia archaeon
CCCGTTTCGATGCTTCGTTGTTACAAGATACAGCCTGACCGCTTCCTCACCACGGACGAGGAGCAGCGCATCCACTCCACCATGCGCTCCTACCTTGCACCCCTCGAGGAACGCCTCGTGGCCAGCGGTGTCACATCGTTTGTCCATACCCGCATCTGCTACTCGATTCGGGAGGAGATCCTCGACTTCATCGAGCGAAACAACTACGACCTCCTATTCCTTCGCGTCGAGCCCGCATCGTTTTTCTCGTTCATACGCAAGGACTTCGCCATCGAGGTCATGAAGCGCTCAGAGTGCAACGTCATCATGTGGAAACCAAGGAGGGCGTAACGTAGATGGACATCCATCGACTCGAACGTGCAGAGATATTCGATGAGCTGGGCACGACGGAAAAAGGGCTTGCTAGCGGCGAGGCCGCCTCACGTCTCGAGAAGTTCGGCATCAACGAGATCGCACGCAAGGAGACCGTAGCATTATGGAAAAAGTTCGTCAAGCAGCTCACCAACTTCTTTGCACTGCTCCTCTGGGTCGCTTCCGCCATGGCGATACTGGGTGAGTTCCTCTCACCGGGCGAGGGCATGCTCAAGCTCGGTGTAGCGCTTGTCGCCGTGGTGTTTATCAACGGCACGTTCACGTTCTATCAGGAATACAAGGCTGAAAAGGCTGTCGAGGCGCTCCAGCAGATGCTTGCGTTCAGTGCGATCGTCATCCGCGACGGCGAGGAAAAGGAGATCCCCGGACGCGAGGTCGTCCCCGGCGACATCATCAAGCTGGCCGAGGGCAACAGGGTCCCGGCAGACGCGCGTCTCATCGAGGCCTACGAGCTCAAGGTGAACAACTCGATCCTAACGGGTGAATCCGAACCGCAACGCCGCAACGCCTCGCCAGCAACGGGCGAGGCGCTCGATTCAAAAAATATCGTTTACTCTGGCACCACCGTGGTGTCGGGCGCTGGCAAGGCGGTGGTCTACGCCACAGGCATGGCAACCGAGTTTGGTCGCATTGCCGACCTCACCTCTGAGATCAAGGAGACGGTAACGCCGCTCCAAAAGGAGATAGCCAAGTTCATCAAGATCATCTCGACGATCGCCATCCTGCTTGGCGCCATCTTCTTCACCACCGGCCTCATCATCGGCAACACGTTCTGGGCCGCGTTCATCTTTGCCATCGGCATCATCGTTGCCAACGTGCCCGAGGGGCTGCTTCCCACGGTAACGCTGACGCTCTCGATAGGGAGCCAGCGCATGGCACGGCGAAACGCCCTCATCAAGTCGCTTAACTCCGTGGAGACGCTTGGATCGTGCACCGTCATATGCACCGACAAGACAGGTACGCTCACACAAAATCAGATGACAGTGCGCCGCATATACGCAAACGGCCGCGAATACGGCGTCACCGGCGAGGGATATGATCCAACGGGCGCCATCACCGATGGCGATGAGGCGATCAATGAGGAGAAACGCGTCCTGCTCGACGAGTTCTTGAAGTGTGCCGCACTGTGCAATGATGCGACGCTTACCAGCGAGGAGGGGCAGGCAGGCATCATCGGGGACCCTACCGAGGGTGCGCTCAAGGTCATGAGCGCCAAGGAGCTCGACCTTGCTGGACTCGAAGAATCTCACGAACGCGTCTCGCAGATACCCTTTGAGAGCGACCGCAAGCGCATGAGCGTCGTTTCACGGTTTGATGGAAAGTTGCGCGCGTATGTCAAGGGCGCGCCCGAGGCGGTGCTCGATCGGTCCACACACATACTGCGCAATGGGAAGAGGGAGCCCCTTGACGACAAGACACGCGAAGATATACTCTCCCTTGCAGGCCGTTACGCGGACGATGCGCTGCGCGTGATCGCCCTCTCCTCGAAAAACGTGGAACGTGAGCAGGATACATATGACGAGGCCGAACTTGAGCAGAACCTCACATTCCTTGGCCTTGCCGGCATGTTCGACCCGCCACGCCTCGAGGTGAAGGGCGCCATTCAGAAGTGCAAGACGGCAGGCATCAAGATCGTCATCATCACGGGCGACAACGCCCAGACGGCGCTTTCCATCGCCCGGGCCACAGGGGTGGTCGAGGGAGAGGGTGCAACGCTCGTAACAGGCCCCGAGCTCAACGGGATGGGAGAGGATGAGCTCAAAAAGGCGCTTTCACACCCCGAGGTCATCTTCGCACGCACGACGCCTGAGCACAAGATGCGCATCGTGACGACGCTTCGTGACATGTCCGAGGTCGTGGCGGTAACGGGAGACGGCGTCAACGATGCACCGGCGCTCAAGGCTGCCGACATCGGCGTTGCCATGGGCATATCGGGCACCGACGTTGCCAAGGAGGCGGCCGACATGATTCTCGTCGACGACAACTTCGGCTCCATCGTGAACGCCATCGAGGAGGGCAGGGCCGTCTTCGAAAACATCAGGAAGTTCATCTCATACATCCTTACCTCAAACATTCCCGAGATCGTACCGTTCATCATATACGTGCTCGCGGGCGTGCCGCTGCCGCTCACCGTCATACAGATCCTTGCGGTCGACCTCGGCACCGACCTCGCGCCCGCGATCGCCATCGGCGCAGAACCGCCCGAGCCCGGCATCATGAAGCGAAAGCCGCGACCGCGCACCGAACGGCTCCTCAAGGGACGCACGCTGCTTCGCTCATACGGCTTCGTGGGGCCCATCGAGGCGGCGGCCGGCCTGATCGCGTTCTTCTGGCTGCTCAATCAGGGCGGGTGGGCAGGCGGTGATCTTGCCGCATCCAATCCCCTCTACCAACAGGCCACGACGATCTGCCTCACGTCGATCATCATCTGCCAGATCGCCAACGTCTTCGTCGTGAGGAGCCCGCGACTCTCGATCTTCAAGCAGGGATTCTTGTCCAACAAGAAGATCGTGCTCGGCGTCTTCATCGAGCTTGCCATCATCCTTGCCGTCGTCTACCTGCCGCCCATGCAGGCGGTGCTTGGCACACAGCCGCTAACACTTGAGCACTGGCTGTTCCTCCTGCCGTTTGCCGTTATACTCTTCGTAGCGGAGGAAGGGCGCAAGCTGATCAAGCGACGCATCGAGGGATCGCCGGAAGAGGCATGATCACGGCGTCTCGCACAGCAACGACCCGAGCCACTTGCCGAGCGCGACGATCGTGACGATGGGGGGAAGCCCCGGGGTGACCGGCAGGACGCTTGCGTCACAGACGTAGACGCCCTCGATCCTCGTTTCGAGGAACGAGTCGACGACCTCGCCTATGGCAGCCGTGCCCATCGGATGGGCGCCGTTGACCGACGTCTCAAAAATAGTGTTTGGGTCGGCGCCTGCCTCCTCGAGGAGAGCTCGCGCCGTCCTCCTGGCCTTTTCAAAGAGCTCCTCGTCAGCCTCGGTGATGCGCTTCGAGACGGTGCCGTCCTCGTAGACGCGCCCCTCCCTGCTGTCGGCGATCTTGAGCATCAGCCCGATGACGTTTGCGGTCGAAAGGTCGCTTCGCCCCTGGGTTGCCACATACGACTTGACGGCCGACTTGTTGATGTTGGGTGAGATGATGTATCCATCGTCAGAACGGTCGAGGAGCAGGGGCATGGGAAGCTCGCGTTCGAATCGCTCGCCCGGCACGAAGCCGTACATGTGGGTGAGCGGATCGACAGAAAGGTGCGCCCCCGCCTCGATGCCCGAGCGCTGGAGGATGACCGGCGTTTCCAGCCCGCCGGCCGCGACGACGACAGAGCGCGCCCATACGGTGCCCTCCGAACCGTCGGAGCGCCGGTAGGCGACACCGTTTGCCTCGTCCCCCTCGACGATGCGAAGCGCCTCCGTGGCATACCATACCGTTGCGCCCGCCTTCCGGGCGCGCAGTATGTAGTCAAGCGAGGTCCACTTCGCGTGGCGGTCACACCCCGCCATGCAGGTACCGCATATGTCGCATCGGTCGTAGTCGATGCACTTGGGCATTGGCGCCATGTCAAGGCCGAGGCTGGCGGCGGCCTTCATGAGAAGACACGATCGGGTGCCGAGGAAGCGCTCAGGTATCTCGCGTATGCCAAGTTCTCGCTGTGTCTCCTCGAGCTCACGTTCAAGGTCGATGCCGTATCCCTCGAGCTCGTGCTGGAGGCAGCGCACCGACGAGCCGGCGGAGATGATGGTGGTGCCGCCGCCCATGACGGCGCGCA